>JALYMR010000105.1 GCA_030773615.1 Actinomycetota bacterium | reverse complement strand
GCCCGAGGCAGCGCCCGCGCCGCCGCCCGAGGCGGCCCCGGCGCCCGCGCCGGCCGAGCGCGGCGGGGCGAAGGGCGAGGTGACCACGGAGGAGCCCAGCCGGGTTCAGCAGCTCATCGCCCGCCGGATGGCCGAGTCGAAGGCCACCGTCCCCCACTTCTGGGAGGAGACGGAGGTCGACATGGAGGCCGCGGCGGCGCTGCGCGCGCAGCTCGAGGCGGCCGCCGGCGAGGGCGACGTCGTGCCCTCGTTCAACGACTTCGTCGTGAAGGCCTGCGCGCTGGCCCTGCGCGAGTCCCCGCGCATGAACGGCAGCTACCGCGACGGGCGCTTCGAGCTGCACTCGCGCATCAACGTGGGCGTGGCCGTCGCCGCCGAGGACTCCCTGCTCGTCCCGACCATCTTCGACGCCGACCAGAAGTCGCTCGGCGAGATCGCCCGGGCGACGCGCGAGCTCGCGGGCCGGGCGCGCAAGGCCGCTCTGACCCCGCCCGAGCTCGGCGGGGCCACGTTCAGCATCTCGAACCTCGGCATGTTCGGCGTCACGCGCTTTCAGGCCGTGATCAACCCCCCGCAGGCGGCCATCCTCGCCGTGGCCGCCGTACGGCCCCTGCCCGTCGCCGTCGACGGCAGGGTCGTCGTGCGCCGGCGCATGGCGGTGACCGTGTCCTGCGACCACCGCATCCTCTACGGCGCGGACGCCGCCCAGTTCCTCGCCCGCCTGCGGGCGCTCCTCGAGCAGCCGCTGCGCCTGGCGCTGTAGACGCCCGCCGGGGGCGGGCATCGCGTCGCGGTGAGGGGGCGTCAGCGCGTGCGGCCGCGTAGCGGGCCGGCGGGGTCCCGACGGTCGCGGTGAAGTCGCGCACGAGGTGCGCCTGGTCGCAGTAGCCCAGCTCGGCGGCCAGGCGGGCCCAGTCGACCTCGCCGCCCTCCGTCGCCCGCGCGGCGGCCTCGTGCAGGCGATAGCGCCGGATGACCCAGGCCGGGCTGAGGCCCACCTCCTCGGCGAACAGGCGCTGGAGGGAGCGGACGCTGAGGGCCAGCCGCCGGGCGAGGTCGGCCACCCGGGTGAGCCGTCGGTCCTCCGCGACGAGGGCGACCGCACGATCCGCGAGCGCTGCGCCCGGCGGGACGACCGCGGGCAGGAGCCCCCGGAGAGCCGCCTCGAGCGCCGCGGCCCCGTCGTCGTCCGCCGCCCGCTCGACCGCGCGCACGAGCGCAGCCTCGTCGAGGCCGGCCAGCGCGGCGGCGGGCACGGAGCGGTCGGCGATCGAGGCCACGGGGGCGCCGCCGAGCAGGGGGCGGACGCCACCGGGACGCAGACGAGCCCCCATGCCCCGCCCGCACCCGCCAGCGTGCGCTCGAAGCGCCGCGACGCGGGGCCGTGCAGGACGACGTGGCCGTCCTCGACCACGAGGTGCGCCGAGGGGTGGGGCAGGGTGACCTGCTCGTGGGCGCCGCGGCCTCGCAGGTCCCAGCGCACGAGCCAGAGCCAGACGACGGTCGCGGCCAGGTCGGGCGCGGGCTCGCAGCGTCGCAGCTCGAAGACGCCGGCCTCGGGCGTCGCAGGACGCCGCGCGCGTCGATGGGCATCGGCCGGGCCATGACGGGGACGAGCCTACGGGTGGCGCGGATCTCCAAGACCGGGGCGACCGGGCCGCGTAGCGTCGCGGCCATGGACCAGAGCACGGAGCACACCGTCACCGCGACCTTCGAGATCACCGGGTGGGAGGAGGCCACCTACGACGAGCCGCACGAGGGTCCGAAGCTGACCCGCGCGACGATCGCCAAGCGCTTCAGCGGCCCACTCGAGGGCATGAGCGTCACCGAGCTGCTGACCGCGCAGGGCGAGGAGGGACGCGGCTACGTGGCCTCGGAGCGCGTGACCGGCGCCCTCGAGGGCCGCAGCGGGACCTTCGTGCTGCAGCACGGTGGCGTCGGCGACGCGACGGAGCAGCGCGCGTTCGGGCACGTGGTCCCCGGCTCGGGCACGGGCACGGGCACGCTGCGCGGCCTGCGCGGCGAGGCGGCCTACGCCCACGACGAGGCGGGCTCCCGGCTCACCCTGACCTTCTCGCTGGCCGAGCCGGCAGACGCGACTACGCCGCGCGCAGCCGCAGGGTGAGCTCGCTGACCGCCGAGGCGGCGAGGTCGCGCAGCGTCGCGACGTCCTCGCCGCTCCACACCCGGGGCTCGGCGTCGGCCACGCACAGGGTCCCCAGCGCGTGGCCGCCCTCGACGACGAGGGGCACGCCGGCGTAGGCCACGGCTCCGAGCTCGGTGATCGCGAGGTTGTCGCGCAGCTCGGGGTGGTCGCGGGCGTCGCCGACGACGAGCGCCTCGCGGCTGACCACGGCGTGCTGGCAGATGGAGTGCGACAGGGGGAGCTCGCGACGGCTCGCCCAGGGTTCGGGCAGCCCGATGCAGCTCGTCATGAACTGGCGGTCGCGGTCGATGAGCGACACGAGCGCGACGGGCGCGCGCAGGAGCCGCTGCGCGAGGCGGGCGATGCGGTCGAGCGCCGGGTCGGACGGCCGGTCGAGCAGCGCGGTCCGGCGCAGGGCGGCGAGCCGGTCCTCGTCGGCGAGCTCGGGCACGGGGCGCGGGGCGCGCACGGCGCGGGCGGCGAGCCCCTCGATCGTCGCGAGGGCCTCGGGGTCGCCCCGACGGCCCGCGAGGTGGGCGAGGCGCAGGATCGTCGCGTCGCGGATGAGCTGCGCCGCGCTCGTGCCCTGGGCCGCCGACTCCCGCTCGAGCTGCTGCCAGAGGTCCTCCGTGAAGCGGATCGTGGTGGCGCGCATCGGCACGCTGTCGACCGTACTCGGCTCGCAGCGATACCTCAACCGCCATCGCCAACCGAGGCATGTGGTGCCGACGCGCCAAGACGCGCGGGAAGGGGTCGAGATCCGGTTGCGGCCCGCCGATAGCGGCGCCAATATCCTGACCCGCAGTCGAGCGAGGTAGCGCCGATGGCCGTCACGACGTCCCCCCATTCGTCCACCCGTCGCCCCAGCACCACCCAGCGTCGCGACCAGCTGTGGAGCGAGGCCGTCGCGGTGATCGAGCGCCGCTTCGCCGAGTCCCTCACCGTCGACGACGTCGCAAGCGAGCTCTTCACCTCCCGCCGCCAG
>JALYMR010000104.1 GCA_030773615.1 Actinomycetota bacterium | reverse complement strand
GGCCATCGCCGCGGCGCGCGCCGCCTTCGGCTCGTGGGCGGCCCGCACCGCGTTCGAGCGGTCGGCGCTCATGCGCGCGGTGGCCGACGCGTGCGAGCGCCGGCGCGACGACCTGGCCCGCGTGCTCACGCTGGACCAGGGCAAGCCGCTGCACGCCGAGGCCTACGAGGAGGTCGCCGAGCTCATCGTCTTCTGGCGTCAGGCGGCCGAGGACTGCGTGCGCCTCGAGGGGGCGGTCCCCGAGGCGCAGCAGCCCGGGCGGCGGGTCATGCTGCTGCGCCGGCCGCTCGGGGTCGTGGGGGTGATCACGCCGTGGAACTGGCCGTACACGATGCCGGCGGAGATCGTGGCCCCGGCGCTCGCGTGCGGCAACACGGTGACGTGGACGCCCGCGCCCTCGACCGCGGTGTGCTCCGGCGTGCTCGCGGAGTGCATCGCCGAGGCCGACCTGCCGCCGGGGGTGTGCAACTTCGTGCTCGGGCCGGGTCCGGAGGTGGGCGACGAGCTCGCGGCGAACCCGGGCACCCAGGCCGTCGGCTTCATCGGCTCGACGAGGACGGGCCTCAGCGTGGCGCGGCGGGCGGCGGGCAAGGCCCAGCTGCTCGAGATGGGCGGCAACGGCCCGCTCGTCGTCATGCACGACGCCGACGTGGAGGCGGCGGCGGAGGCCGCCGTGGTCGGCTGCTTCCTCGGGGCGGGGCAGAGCTGCTCGGCGGCGGAGCGGCTGCTCGTGCACGAGGCCGTCCACGACGAGTTCGTCGAGCGCTTCGCCGAGCGCGTGCGGCGCGAGGTCCGCCTGGGCGACCCGTTCGACGAGGCGACGACGCTCGGGCCGGTGAACAACGTGCCGACCGCGGCGAAGATGGACGCCCACGTGTCCGACGCGCGCGAGCGTGGCGCCGGGGTGATCGCGGGCGGCCGCCGGGCCGAGGGCTTCCCCACCGACCTCTACTGGCCGGCGACGGTGCTCGACGACGTCCCCCGCGAGTCCACCGCGGTCACCGAGGAGACCTTCGGGCCCATCGCCCCGATCGTCCCCATCCGCTCGCTCGAGGACGCCATCGAGCAGGCCAACGCGCTCGACTACGGCCTCATGTCAGCCATCTTCACGCGCGACCTGGCCGCGGGCCTGCGCTACGCCGACCAGGTCCGGATGGGCCTCGTCAACGTCAACGAGACGACGAACTACTGGGAGGCCCACCTGCCCTGGGGCGGGCGCGCGGGCACCGCGAGCGGCATCGGCCGGGCCGGGGGGCGCTACCCGATGGAGACGCTCACCGAGCTGCAGACGGTCACGTTCGGGCTCTGATCTCGGGACCGCGGGGCGGCGGCGCGGGGTAGACCCACGCCGTCAACCAGGGAGAGGCAGGACATGCCAAGGGTCCAGGTCGGTACGGACGGAGACACCCCCGTCGAGCTCTACTTCGAGGACCACGGTGCGGGGCGACCCGTCGTGCTCATCCACGGCTGGCCCCTGAGCGGGCGCTCCTGGGAGCCCCAGCTCCAGCCGCTCGTCGACGCCGGCCACCGGGTGATCGCCTACGACCGCCGTGGCTTCGGCCTGTCCTCCCAGCCCTGGGAGGGCTACGACTACGACGCGTTCACCGACGACCTCGACGCGCTGCTCGCCCACCTCGACGTCCGCGAGGCGACGCTCGTCGGGTTCTCCATGGGAGGCGGGGAGGTCGTGCGCCACGTCGCCCGCCACGGCGGCGACCGGGTGGCCCAGGCCGTGCTCGCGGCCGCCGTGCCGCCCTACCTCTACCTGGGCGAGGACAACCCCGACGGCGGCCTGGACGACGCGACGATCGCCCAGTTCCAGGAGGGCGTGCGCGCCGACCGGCTCGCGTTCCTCGACGGGTTCACCCGCATGTTCTTCGCCGCGGGGGAGCGCACGGACCTCGTGAGCGAGCCCCAGCGCCTGTACGCGCGGGACATCGCGGCCTTCGCGTCGCCGAAGGGCACGCTCGAATGCATCACCGCGTTCGGCCGGACCGACTTCCGCGAGGACGTCGCCGCCGTGCGGGTCCCCACCCTGGTGATCCACGGCGACGCGGACGGCATCGTCCCCTTCGAGGTCAGCGGCCGCCGCGCCCACGAGGCGATCGAGGGCAGCGAGCTCGTCGTCGTCGAGGGCGGCCCCCACGGCCTGAACGTCACCCACGCCCAGCAGTTCAACGAGGCGCTGCTCGGCTTCCTGCAGGGCTAGGGGCCCCGGCGGTCAGCCCCGCACGGGCTCGCCGTGCGGGGTGGCGGCCTCCACCGGGACGCCCGCCTGCGCCGGCGCCTCCTGCCCGTGCCGGTGAAAGGCCACGTCGGCGGGGGGCAGCGGCGTGCGACCCAGGATGAGGTCGGCGGCCTTCTCGGCCACCATCATCACGGGCGCGTAGATGTTGCCGTTCGTGATCGACGGGAAGACGGAGGCGTCGACGACGCGCAGGCCGTCGAGGCCGTGCACCCGCAGGCTCCCCGGGTCGACCACCGCCGCCTCGCCCACGCCCATCCGGCACGTGCACGAGGGGTGCAGGGCGGTCTCCCCGTCCCTCGCCACCCAGTCCAGGACCTCCTCGTCGCTCTCCACGCCCGGCCCCGGCGAGAGCTCCCCGCCGTTGAAGGGGTCGAACGCGGGCTGGTTGAGGATGAGCCGCGCGATGCGGACCCCCTCGCGCCACTCGCGCCGGTCCTGCTCCGTGGAGAGGTAGTTGAAGCGGAGCGCCGGGTGCACCCTCGGGTCCGTGCTCCTGATCTTCACGGACCCCCGGGCGTCGGAGGTCATGGGTCCGATGTGCACCTGGTAGCCGTGGTCGCCGGCCGGCACCGAGCCGTCGTAGCGGATGGCGATGGGCAGGAAGTGGAACATGAGGTTCGGCCAGGCGACCTCCTCGTTCGAGCGCACGAAGCCGCCGGCCTCGAAGTGGTTCGTCGCCCCCGGGCCGCTCTTGCGCAAGAGCCACTCGAGGCCCACCTTGGGCCGGTTGCGCCAGGCGATGTACGGCGCCATGGAGACGGGCTGGAGGCTGCGGTACTGGACGTAGACCTCGAGGTGGTCCTGGAGGTTCTCGCCCACCCCGGGCAGGTCGTGGATGACGTCGACGCCCAGGGGCGCGAGCTCGCGGGCGTTGCCCACCCCGGAGAGCTGGAGGAGCTGCGGCGAGTTGATCGCCCCGCCGCAGAGGACGACCTCGCCCGCGCGCGCCGCGTGGCGCTGCCCGCGGCCGGTGACGTACTCCACCCCGACGGCCCGCGTGCCCTCGAACAGGATGCGGGTGACGAAGGCGCGCGTCCTGACCTCGAGGTTCGGGCGGTCCTTCACCGGGTGCAGGTAGGCGCGCGCGGCCGACAGGCGCTTGCCGTCGTGGATGTTGCGGTCGAAGGGGGCGAAGCCCTCCTGCCGGAAGCCGTTGACGTCGTGGGTGAGGGGATAGCCCGCCTGCTGGACGGCCTCGAAGAAGGCCCCGAACAACGGGCTCGTGGCCGGGCCGCGCTCCATGACGAGAGGGCCGGAGCGGCCGCGGAAGGGGTCCTCCAGGTCGGCGGCCAGGCAGGTCTCCGTGCGCTTGAAGTAGGGCAGGCAGTGGGCGTAGTCCCACGCCTCGAGGCCGGGCTCGGCGCCCCAGCGCTCGAAGTCCATCGCGTTGCCGCGCTGCCAGATCATCCCGTTGATCGAGCTCGAGCCGCCGAGCACCTTGCCGCGGGCGTGGTAGATGCGCCGCCCGTGCATGAAGGGCTCGGGCTCGGACTCGTAGCCCCAGTCGTAGAACCGGTTGCCGATGGGGAAGGCCAGCGCGGACGGCATGTGGATGAACGCGTCCCACGGGTAGTCCGAGCGGCCCGCCTCGAGCACGAGCACCCGGTTCGCGGGATCCGACGAGAGGCGGTTGGCGAGCGCGCTGCCCGCAGAGCCGCCGCCGATGATGATGACGTCGAACGCGTTCACGCCGCGACCTCCCCGAACTCCCGCATGGCGTCGAGCAGCCAGTGGACCAGATACGGGGCGAAGGAGCAACCGACGAGCAGGCGGTAGCCCGGCTCGTCGTCGACCTGCCAGAGGACGACGTCCGCGCGGGCGAGCAGCGTCTGCGCGCAGCGGCCCGCGGAGAAGCGCCAGGGGTGCAGGTCGAGCGAGCAGCCCTTCTCGAGCACCTCGCGGGCGCGCGGGCCGCGCAGCTCGAGCGTCGTGCGCTGCCCGGAGACGTCGACGACGCTCAGCGCGTCGGCGAACGCGCGCTCGATCTCGCCCTGCTCGCCGTCGGCCCCGACGACGAGCCACTCGTCCGGCCCCAGCCACAGCGCCGTGCGTCCGCGGACCTGCGCGACCGCGCCGGGCGGCTCGGGCAGGGCGGTGCGCACGTTGACCTGGGCGAGGAAGGGCAGCTCGCGCAGCGCGACGGCGGGGCCGCTCGCGGCCGCCATGGCGTCCGCGAGCTCCCCTGCCGGGCTGCGGCGCTCAGCCATCGCGCCGGCGACCCTCGGGGTCGAGGAGCACGGGCTCGGTCACCGTGGCGGCGACCGTCCCCGACGGCAGCGGCGCGTGCACGGTCTCGCCGACGCGCTCGACCCCGCCCTTGACCAGGGCGAGGGCGAAGGTGCGGCCCAGGGCGACGGAGTGGTAGCTCGACGTCACGTGCCCGACCATGGGCATCGGCACCGGCGCGTCCGGGTCGAGCACGAGCTGGGCGCCCTCGGGCAGCCGCTGGGCCGGGTCGTCGGGGAGCAGGCCGACGAGCTGCTTGCGGTCGGGCCGGTTCGCGTCCGTGCGCCGGTGCGAGCGGCGTCCGACGAAGTCGCCCTTCCCCTTCGACACGGCCCAGCCCATGCCCAGGTCCTGGGGCGTCACCGTCCCGTCGCTCTCCTGGCCGACGATGACGTAGCCCTTCTCGGCCCGCAGGACGTGCATCGCCTCCGTGCCGTAGGGGGTGATGCCCTCGGCCTCGCCCGCGGCCAGCACGGCCTCCCAGAGCGCGAGGCCGTACGGGCTGGGGACGTTGAGCTCGAAGGCGAGCTCCCCCGAGAAGGAGATGCGCGCGACCCGGGCGGGCACACCGGCCACGACGGCCTCGCGGTGGGCCATGAAGGGGAAGGCCTCGGCGCCGAGCGCGAGGCCGGGGGCCAGGGCGCGCACGACCTCGCGCGAGCGCGGCCCGACGACGGCCACCGTCGTCCAGTGCTCGGTGACCGAGGTGCACCGGACGCGCAGGTCCGGCCACTCCGTCTGCAGCCACTCCTCGAACCAGGCGAGCACGCCCGCCGCGCCGCCCGTCGTCGTGGTCACGAGGTAGCGGTCGTCGGCCAGGCGCAGGGCGACGCCGTCGTCGAACAGCATCCCGTCGGCGCCGCAGAGCAGGCCGTACTTCGCGCTGCCCACCGCCACCCGGGCCATGTCGTTCGTGTACATCCGGTTCAGGAACGCCGCCGCGTCCGGACCCTGGACGTCGATCTTGCCCAGCGTGGAGGCGTCCATGACGGCCACGCCCTCGCGCGCAGCGCGGCACTCGCGGGCCACCGCCGCGTCCATGTCCTCGCCCGGACGGGGGAAGTACCAGGGCCGCTTCCACTGGCCGACGTCCTCGAACACGGCGCCGTGCTCGACGTGCCAGCGGTGGATCGGGGTGACCCGGACGGGGTCGTGCAGGGCGCCCCGGTCACGCCCGGCGAGCAGCCCGTAGGGGACGGGCGTGTAGGGCGGGCGGAAGGTCGTCGTCCCGAGCGCGCCGACGGGCACCCCGAGCAGCCCGGAGAGCACGCCGAGGGTGGCGACGTTCCCGGTCTTGCCCTGGTCGCTCGCCGTGCCGATCGTGGTGTAGCGCTTGATGTGCTCGGGCGAGCGCATGCCGGTGCCCGCGGCCTTCACGAGGTCGGCCACCGTCCCGTCACGCTCGAGGTCGACGAAGTGGGTGCGCCAGGCGTCGTCGCCCTCCCGCCCGTCGGGCACGACCCACAGGTGGCGCGGCGGCTCGACGGGCAGCTCCTCGACCGCGGGCACGGGCGGGGCCGTCCCGTCACCGAAGCCCGCGAGCGCCGCGGCTCGTGCCCCCGCGTCGGCACCCCCCTCGAGCGCAGCGCGCAGACCGAAGCGCCCGGCGCAGGCGCCCGCGGGGTGCAGGGGGAGGATCGTGCGGTCGGGGACGAAGCAGCCGAGCGCGTCGTCGTAGCGCAGGTGGCCCTGCACGTGGTTGAAGAGGTGGACCGCGGGGTTGTGCCCGCCGGACACCGCGAGCAGGTCGCCCGCGACGGTCCGCGCCTCCCCGGCGGGCGCGCCCGCCTCGTCGAGCGGCGCGACCCGGACGGCCTGCACGCGCTCCTCGCCCTCCGTGCCCACCACCCCGTGGCCGGCGAGCACCTCGATCCCCCGCTCCCGGGCGAGGCGCGCCCAGGCGCCGCCGGGACCTGGGCGGGCATCGACCACCGCGGCGACCGGGACCCCCGCGTCCTCGAGGTCGAGCGCGGTCGCGTAGGCGCTGTCGTTGTTCGTGACCACGACCGCGCGGCGCCCGGCGGCGACGCCGAACCGGTGCAGGTAGGCGCGCACCGCGCCGGCGAGCATCGTCCCCGGCCGGTCGTTGTCGGCGAACACGATGGGACGCTCGTGGGCGCCGGTGGCGAGCACGATCCGGGCCGCGCGCACGTGCCACAGCCGCTGGCGCGAGACGCCCGGGGGCGCCTCGGCCCCCAGGTGGTCCGTGCGCCGCTCGGCGAGCACGGCGAGCGCGTGGTCGTGCAGGCCGATCGCGGTGGTCCGGGCGAGGACGCGCACCTCGGGCAGTGCGCGCAGCTCCGCGAGCACGGCGTCGACCCAGGCGTCCGCGGGCGCGCCGTCCAGCTCGGCGGGCGAGGCGAGGAGGCTCCCGCCGGGCTCGGCGGCCTCGTCGGCGAGGACAACGC
>JALYMR010000103.1 GCA_030773615.1 Actinomycetota bacterium | reverse complement strand
CTCGTCCTCGCCGGCGACCACGCGCGCGAGGATCTCGGCCAGCTGGTTCGCGGCATGGCCGGTGGGGGCTGCGGCGGACCCGCTGGCCGTCATCGGTCCCCCATCGGGCGGCGCGCGGCCGGACTTGAGCGCTGACGCGTGGGACGGCCGATGACGTCGGCGCGGGTGGCCGGTGCGGACGCCGGGGGCCCAGGCCGGGCCGGGGCTTGCTTCCCGTCCCCGGCTGCGGTCGCACCGCCTCGCAAGCCCGGTCGGGGCTGCTGAGCGAAGGGGGTCTCGCGTCGGGGGCGGTGGCCGCGCAGACAGGGCTCGAGCGGCTGGTGTGCGAGAGCGTCGAGCGCCGCCGGGAGGACCTCGTCGGGCTCGTGCGCGCCCTCGTGGGCTTCGACACGGTGACCCACACCCCCGGCGCCCCGCCCCGGCAGGAGGCGCTCCTGCAGGAGCTCCTGGCCGAGCGGCTCGCCCGCCCGCGGCGCGCAGGTCACCGTGGAGGAGCCCGCGGTCGAGCTCCTCGCCGGGCACCCCTCGTGCCCCCGGGGTTCACGTTCAGCGGCCGCCCGCAGCTCGTGGCGCGCTTCCGGGGGACGGGGGAGGGGCGCACGCTCCTGCTCAACGGCCACGTCGACGTCGTGGACGTCGAGCCGCGCGAGGCCTGGTCGAGCAACCGCTTCCGCGCCGAGGTGCACGACGGCGCGTGTGGGGGCGCGGCACGTGCGACATGAAGGGCGGCGTGGCCAGCATGGTGCTCGCCGCCGAGGGCTCGCCGAGCTCGGCGTCGAGCTCGCCGGCGACCTCATCGTGAACACCGTGACCGAGGAGGAATCGACGGGGGCGGGAGGCCTGGCCGCCGCGCGCCTGCTGCGCGCCGACGGCGCCATCGTGCCCGAGCCCAGCGAGCTCGCGGTCTGGGTGGCCTGCCGCGGCTCGCTCCTGCCCGTGATCTGGGTCGAGGGCCGGGCGGGCCACGCGGGCATCGCGCCCGGCACCACCAGCAGGGCGGGGCCGTGAACGCGATCGAGAAGGCGGCGTACCTCGTCGACGCCATCCGCCGGCTGCGCGAGGACTGGTCCCTGCGCCCGCGCCACCCCTTCCTCTCGCCGGCGTCATGCGTGCCCACGATGCTCCGCGGCGGCGAGTGGATGGTGAGCTACCCGGCGAAGTGCCGCCTGGACTGCCACATCGAGTACCTCCCGGCCCAGGCGGACGACCGCGGGTGGGGCTCGCTCGTCGAGCGCGAGTTCGAGGAGTGCATCGCGCGCGCAGCGGCCGCGGACCCCTGGCTCAACGAGCACCCGCCGCAGGTGCAGTGGCTCGTGGGCGGCGTGCCGCCCGCCGAGGTCGCGCTGACCGAGCCCATCGTCACCGCGCTGCTCGACGCGGAGGCCGGCCTGGGTCGCACGCCGCGAATCGGGGGGCTCGACAACTGACACGACGGGGCGATGCTCATCGTCGAGGCCGGGATCCCGGCGGTGTGCTACGGCCCCGGCGACGTGCACCTCGCCCACGCGACCGACGAGCGGGTCCCCGTCGACGACCTCGTGGCCTGCGCCCAGGGCATCGCCGTGGCGGCCATGCGCTTCTGCGGCCTGGCCTGAGGGACCGCCCCCCTCACGACGACGGGCGCCCGGTGGGCGCCCGTCGCGAGGAGGAGAGGCTCCCCTGTGATCGGCAGCGCGCGGCGGGCCTTGAGCGGTCGCGAACGTCGACGCGCCAGCTGTCGCCGGGCTCGTCGAGGTCGCGGAACGCTTGCTGAGCTAGCGCTACACTCAACTTCAGCAAGCGGCACGGATGCCTCTGCCGTCCATCCGACCCGACACCAGGAGCCCCACATGAGCACGCCCCAGACCCCCCGCGCCGAGAGCTCGAAGACGCCTCGCGGCGAGAACGCCCAGGCGCGCGGCGAGAACGCCCAGGCGGCCTCCGACGCGACGCAGCGCGCCGCCGACACGGCTCGCGAGAACGTCGAGGCCACGGCTCAGCTCACGCGCGACCTCGTCCAGCGCAACTTCGAGCTCACCCAGCAGCTCGCCCCCTCGTACATCGACGTCTACGAGCGCGTCGGCCGCAGCTTCAGCCAGCTCTGGGAGCAGGGCGGCCAGCAGGTCGGCCAGGCCTCCGAGGGCGTCACCGGCGCCCCGCAGGCCGTCGCCCAGTCGCTCGTCCAGGCCGGGCAGGCCCTGAGCCGCATCCCCGAGACGGTCGGCGCCTCCGTGGCCCAGGCCTCGAACGCCGTCGCCCAGATCCCGCAGTCCCTCGGCGGGTCGGCCGGCAGCCAGTTCCCGCAGACGGTCTCGCAGTTCGCCAGCCTGCAGGCGCAGGTCGTCCGCGAGTTCACCGAGGCGAGCGCGAAGGCCGCGCGCGACCTCGTCCGCAGCTAGCGGTCCCCCGGACCCAGATCGACGCAGGACCTCGAGAGGCCGCCTACGGGCGGCCTCTCCGCTGCTCCCCCACGCGGCCGAGCGCCGCGAGCAGCGCGCGCTGGAGGACCGGCGGCACGAGCGCCAGGCGGATCTCGGCCTGGAAGCCGCGCAGCACCGCGGCGAGCGGGAGGGGCCGCGGCAGGCCCCGGACCAGGGCACCGCGGCGCACCGCGACGCCGACGACCGCCTCGAGCAGCTCGCCCGTGCGCAGCGCGGGGCGGAACTCCCAGCGCAGGCGCCCCTCGCCTCCCAGCGTGTGCGGGACGCCCGGGGGCACCACGAGCACCTCGCCGGGCCGGACGACGACGCGCCGGCGTCCGACCCAGCCCCGCAGGCTGCCCTCGAGCGGGATGAAGCGCTCCTCCTGGTGCGGGTGCACGTGCGGCGGCGGGCGCGGGCTGCCCGCCGGGAGCACGGAGTGCAGCACGAGCTCGGCCCCGGCGCTGTCCTGCCCGGTGCGCACGAAGGTGAGCCGCTGCCCCGTGGTGGGATGGACGAGCGTCTGGCCCGAGCGCGGCACCCCCGTCCTACGCGCGGGTCGCTCTGTCAGGATCAGCCGATGCACGACGAGCTGCGCGCCTCCGACCACGAGCGCGACGAGGTCGTCGACCTCCTGCGGCGGCACTGCGCGGACGGGCGCCTGAGCCTCGACGAGCTCGACGGACGCTCGCACCACGCCCTCGACGAGCTCGACGACCGCTCGCACCACGCCCTCACGGCGCGCACCCGCGGGGAGCTCGACGGGCTCACGCGC
>JALYMR010000102.1 GCA_030773615.1 Actinomycetota bacterium | reverse complement strand
CCGCGAAGCCCGCGCCCGCGGCGAGCTGCCGCTCAGGGGCCTGGGCCGAGGGCGAGACGGTGACGGTCGCCGCGCCTGCGGGGGCGGGGGCCACGAGGGCCGCCGTCGCCGCGAGGAGGACGATGGGGTGCGCCTTCCGGAGGCTTCCGTGCTGGGAACGTGCGCAGGCGAGCAAGAGCGGCCTCGTCGTGTCGGTGTCCGTACCCGTGGGCGGCGGTCACCCGCGCCCACGTGGAACGCACGACGATAGCCACCCTGGTGGTGCATCCTCCACGAGGGACCCCCGACGCGCCGCACGCGGCGCCGCGTCCGTTCAGATGGCGGGCGCGCCCGTGAGGCGCCGGCGCAGGCGGACGCGCACGGCCTCGGCGGCGAGGATCATGCTGGGCAGGGGGTCGTCGCTCGCCCAGATCGCCCCCGACTTCGGGCGCGGCGTGCGGGTGACCAGGCGGCCGGGCAGGCCGTTGAAGGCCGCGGTCAGGTCGCCCTCGAGCCAGCGGTAGCCCACGCCGACCCGGTACGGGCCGACGACCGGGGTCCGCTCCCCGGTGGCCACGGCGTGCCACGCCGCGGGCAGGTTGACGCCCGACGCGGTGGCCATCGGCATGGAGCCGTAGAAGCGCGGGTTCACGTCGATGAGGCCGGGCCCGCGCGGCGTGGGGAGGAACTGGAGCTGGGCCAGGCCCCAGAAGCCGGCGTCGGCCAGCATGCGCGCGGCGCGCGCCGTGAGCTCCTCGTCGGGCTTCACGCTGACCGCGAGCGTCGACCCCCCGGCATGCACGGGCCACAGGCGCCGCGAGACCTGCTGGAAGCGCGCGACGAGCCGCCCCTCGCGGTCGATCACGACGGCGAGCCCGGTGAGCGCGCCCTCCGCCCGCTCCTGAATGAGCAGCGGCTCGTCCGGCGGGAGCGAGTCGAGCAGCTCGTGCAGCTGCGCCGGCGTGAGCACGATCTGCGTGCGGTTCTTGAGCGCGCCGTCGGGGAGGACCTGCTTGACCGCGCACGGGATGGGCGGGGGCGACGCGGCCACCTCGGCGGCCGTGGCCTCCATCACCGTCGCCGGCGTGGTGAGCCCGGCGCGCGCGGCGAGCCCGGCCAGCGCCCGCTTGTCGCGCAGGACCTCGAGGGTGCCGAGGTCCGCGTAGGGGAGCGTGACGCTCGCGGGGAGCTCGTGCCCGAACTGCACGAGGGCGTCGATCGCGGGCTCCCCGGAGGGGTAGAGCACGAAGGGCCCCTCGTCGCCCGCGAGCTCGGCGATCCGGCGCACGAAGGCCGCCGGCTCCTCGACGCTGTCCGGGGCGAGCGCCCAGCTCGCCGCGTAGGACGACCACGTGCCGGCCGCCGAGCGCTGCGGCCCGAGGGCCAGCACGTCGAGCCCCGCGCGCCCGAGGTCGCGCATGCCGGCGATCGCCGAGCGGCTGTGGACGTCGGTCACGACCGCGTCGTAGCGGCCCTGAGCCCGGCGGACGGCTTCGGTGCGTGCGGCGGGTCGCGCGCTCATGACGGGCAGGTCGTGGCGCCGGTCGTCCTGCGACCGGACACCAGCGAGCGAGCCGAGGGCGTTGAGGTTGAGAGCCAAGGTCCGTAGCTTCCTTCGCAAGCGAGTCTGGGGCCAGCGGTGCGGGCTTCCGTGCCGCACCGCCCGGATGGTAGTCATTGGGGACCCTCCTGGCGGTTGCTGGACGAAACGACGAGCCCCTCTGCGGTGGACAGCCTCTCCGCGACGGCGTTACGGTCGGCGCGCACACGGACGTCACGGACGAGGGGAGACGGAGTTGAGGGCACGACGGATCGGGCTCTTGGCCCTGGCGGCGGTCTCGGTGGCGACAGCGCTGCCCGCCACCGCATCGGCCGCGGCATGCCCCACGGCGGGCTCCGCGTACAGCGCGGCGGTCGTGCAGACGCCCGGCCTCGTGGGCTACTGGCCGCTGGGCGAGAAGGCGGGCACGGTGGCCTGCGACGGGCTCGGCCTGCGGCCCGGGACCTACACGGGCAGCTTCGCGCTCGGGCGCACCGGCGCGATCGCCTCGAGCACGGACACCGCGACGAGGTTCTACGGCACGACGGGGCACGTCAGCGTCCCACACGCCGCGGCCTTCGACGTCGGGGACGCGTTCACCGCGGAGGCCTGGGTGAAGCGCAGCACCGTCTCGAGCAGCGCGAACCAGTCCATCCTCTCCCGCAGCTCGGCCTGGCTGCTCATGATCAACAGCGCGAACCGGATCGTCCTGCGCAGGTCGAGCGGCGGCGACGTCGCCGTGTCCAGCGTCGCGATCACCGACACGACGGGCTTCCACCACGTCGTCGCCACGAAGAGCGGCGCGACCGTGCGCCTCTACCTCGACGGCGTCGACGTGACCGGCACGGTGGCCCACCAGACCCTGGGCAACACCGCGCAGCCCGTGTACGTGGGCCGCAGCTCGGGCGGCTCGTACTTCAACGGGACGATCGACGAGCCCGCGCTGTACGCGTCGGCCCTGAGCGCCGCCACCGTCGCCGAGCACTTCCGGCTCGGCCGCGCCGCCCCGGCGGCCGACCCCGTCGTCGCCGCCGCGGGCGACATCGCCTGCGACCCGGCCGCGACCGCCTTCAACGGCGGGGCGGGCACGAGCACCGAGTGCCGCCAGCGGGCGGTGTCCGACCTGCTCGTGGGCCAGGGGCTCGCGCGCGTGCTCACGCTGGGCGACCACCAGTACGAGGACGACGCCTACGCGAAGTACCTGAAGTCCTTCGACCCGTCCTGGGGCCGGGTGAAGTCGCTCATCCGTCCGTCGATCGGCGACCACGAGTACCGCACGCCGGGCGCGGCCGGGTACTTCGACTACTTCAACGGGGTGGGCGTGGCGAGCGGCGCGGCCGGCGACCGCACGAAGGCCTACTACTCCTACGACGTCGGCGCCTGGCACCTCGTCGTGCTCAACTCGAACTGCACCCAGGTCGGCGGCTGCGCCGCCGGGTCGGCGCAGGAGCGCTGGCTGCGGGCCGACCTCGCGGCGAACCCGAGGTCGTGCACCCTGGCCTACTTCCACCACCCGCGCTTCACGGGCGGGCGGCCGGGCAACGCGACCTCGGTGACTCCGCTGTGGCAGGCGCTCTACGACGCGGGCGCCGAGGTCGTGCTGGGTGGCCACGTGCACGGCTACGAGCGCTTCGCGCCCCAGACCCCCGGCGGCTCGCTGGACCGGGCCCGCGGGATCCGCGAATTCGTGGTCGGCACCGGCGGCAAGAGCCTGCACCCCTTCGCCACGACGCCGCCGAACACCGAGGTGCGCAGCAACACGTCCTTCGGGGTGCTGAAGCTGACCCTGCGCCCGTCCTCCTACGACTGGCGCTTCACGCCCGCCTCGGGCTCGACGTTCACGGACAGCGGCACTCAGGCCTGCCACTAGGAGGCTGTCGAAGAACCTGCCGGGCTGGGGCTGGCGAGCACGTCGAGCCATCTCAGGCGGGCGTTGATGACGGCGAGAAGCTGGCGGGCGGCGGCGTGGTCGCCGCCCGCGCAGCCGGATGCGGCTTGGGGGCGGCTGAGCAGCCGCTTGAGGTTCACCGCGGTCGCCGCGAGCAGCAGCTGAAGCTGCAACTTCGCCGTGCTGCGGCATCTGGCCCGGTCGAGCGCGGGTTGGAGCTTGAGCTCGGAGATTGCGCCTTCGCCGTGGGTCATGCGGTCGACCGCCGCGCCGACCCCAGGCGGGCGTTTGCAACGCCGGCGCGCGGCTCGGGCGGGTTCGCGACCGAGCATGTTCGGCTGCGGAGAAACAAACGCCGTGACCTGCTTGGCCTCCAGCATCCGGTAGACGGCATCCGAGGCGTAGCCCTGGTCGGCGCACAGCTCCGTAACCTGATGGCGGGCCCAGCGGGCGCGGTCGATGATCGCCGGCAGGCTGTCGGCCTCATGGCCGGTCGCCTTCTCGGCGTGGACGGCGACGATCACCCGCGCCTCGGGGCGGTCGCGACCTGCGCGCGGTGCACCAAGCCCGGCCGCTGGCCGGGCTTGTGGCGCAGCTTGGCGTCGGGATCGGTCTGCGAGACCGCGGTCGCGTTGGACGCCCGGCGCCTCGGGGTCGGGCCCGAGCGGGGCTCGGCCAGTCAAAACCCCGGCCGCTCCGGCTCGGGCCCCGGCTCCGGCTCCGGCTCGTCGTTGGCGGCGACGTGAAGCTCGCCGCGCAAGCTCTTGAGCGCCGCGCTGGCCTCGACGTGCGTGGCGTCGACCACCAGCCGCCCGCCGTCCAACAAGCTGGCCTGGCGGCACTGCGCGAGAACCTGCGTGAAGAGCGGTGCAAACACCGACAACTGCGCGAAGCGCACGCACTGCACGTAGCTCAAGGTGGCGTGATGGGGCAGCGCCTCGGTCAGCCCGTAGCCGAAAAACCGCCGGATCGACAGGTCAACCTCGGCGACCCGAAGCAGCTCGCGCATCAACCCGATCCCGCGCAGCGCAGCGACCAAAAAGAGCTTGACCAACACCACCGGATCGACGCCCGGGCGCCCCTCAGCCGAGTAAAACGGCGCCGCCGTTTCGCGGACCGCGCCCCACTCGACCAGCCCCTCCACGCGCCGCAAGAGATCCCGCTCCGGGAGCAGCTCGTCCAAACAGACCACCTGCATCTGCCGGGTCTCCTCGCCCGACCGGACCGCCATCGCCATACCCGCGATGCTCCCGACCCGGCCGGACAGTTCTTTGACAGCCTCCTAGCGGCGGGCGGACCAGGACGCAGAACGCCGCCGGGGCGAGGCACGCTCCGCGCCTCGCCCCACCCGGGCGTCAGCGGGGGTCAGTGGCAGTCGTCGGACCCGGCGTCCGTGAACGTCCCGCCCGGCTGCGCGGCGGGGACGAACCGCCAGTCGTAGCCCTCCTGACGGAGGGTGAG
>JALYMR010000101.1 GCA_030773615.1 Actinomycetota bacterium | reverse complement strand
GGCGCCGCAGCGCGCGCCGGCGGTCGGCGGCGAGGGCCACGGCGGCGAGGAGGAGCGCGAGCGCGAGCGGCGGGGCGAGCAGGGCGAGGACGCGCACGCGCTGGGCGGCGCGGATCGTCTCCGTCGCGAAGGAGCGCCGGTCGAGCGCGGCCAGGGGCGCCTCGATGCGGCGCGGGAGCTCGCGCGCGAGCTCGGGGTCCACGCTGCGCACCGCGGGCACCACGACGCGGGCGGCGTCGACGATGTCCACGACGAGCGGGGGCTCCTGGGGGTCGAAGAGCACCCGGTGGGCCTCCCGGGCGGCGGCCCGCACGAGGCGCTGGAAGGCGGGCGCCTCGACGACGTCGGCCACGACGCCCTCAAGGAGGGGACGGGCGGTGAGCAGATCCGGCTCGACCTCGATGGCCTGGGTGACGACGCGCTCCGCGATCGCGTCGCGCACGTCGGGCCGCATCACCGCCTCGACGGCATGGTCGGCGAACCGCTCGGGGGAGAGCAGCTCCACGCGCAGGAACACGAGCACGCCCGCCACCGCCGCCACGAGCACGGCGAGCACCGCGCACAGGGCGGCCAGGCGCGGGCGCGGCGCGGGGAGGAGGCGGCGCAGCACGGGGAGCATGGTGACCGAGGGACCGCGCCCGGCCCCCCCGGCTACGCTCCAGAGGGCGTGACCGTCCCGACCAGCATCGCCGCGCTCGTCGGCCGCACGCCGACGGTGGAGCTCACCCGCCTGGCCCCGGAGGGCGTGCGCCTGTTCGGCAAGCTCGAGGCCCACAACCCGGGCGGCAGCGTGAAGGACCGCATCGGGGTGGCCATGATCGAGGCCGCCGAGCGCGAGGGGCGCATCGAGCCCGGGCGCAGCACGATCGTGGAGGCCACCTCGGGCAACACGGGGATCGCGCTCGCCCTCGTCTGCGCGGCGAAGGGCTACGACCTCGTCCTCTTCCTGCCCCAGGGCATGAGCCGCGAGCGCGAGGGGCTCCTGCGCCTGTACGGCGCGCAGGTGGAGATCACGGAGTCGCTCGGGGGGATGAACGAGGCGGTCGGCGCGGCGCGCGCCCTCGCCGCGCGCGACGACGTCTTCCTCCCCGACCAGTTCTCGAACCCGGCGAACCCCGAGGCGCACCGCCGCACGACGGCACCCGAGCTCCTCGAGGCCCTCGACGGGAAGGTCGACGTGCTCGTGGCCGGGGTGGGGACGGGCGGCACGATCACGGGCGTCGGCGAGGTCCTCAAGGGCCGCGACCCACGCTGCCACGTCGTCGCCGTGGAGCCCGCGAGCTCGGCCGTGCTCTCCGGGCGCGCGCCCGGAGCGCACAAGATCCAGGGCATCGGGGCGGGCTTCGTGCCCCCCGTGCTCGACCTCGACGTCGTCGACGAGGTCATCCCGGTCAGCGACGAGGACGCGATCGAGAGCGCCCGGCTCGCCGCGCGCCTGGAGGGCGCGCTCGTCGGGCTGTCGTGCGGCGCGGCGCTGTGCGCCGCCCGGCAGGTGGCCGCCCGCCCCGAGTCGCAGGGCAAGCGCATCGCCGTCGTGCTGCCCGACTCGGGCGAGCGCTACGTCTCCACGCCGTTCTTCGCCCCCGAGCCCACCGCGGTCTCGGCCACGAGCGAGGCGCGCCGGCCCAGGGACCACGCCTCGGCCTCCGGCCACGGCCCGAGCCCCGCCTCGGGGTTGAGGTGGCCGCGCCCGGGCAGCAGGTCCGTGGCCAGGCGCAACGCGAACCCGTAGGTCCGGGTCGCGCCCGGCGGGCAGTACGGGTCGTCGTTCGCGCAGACGAGCCGGGTGACCTCGGCCGCGCGCCGGACGGCCTCGTGGTCGAGCTCCACGGGGAAGAAGGCCTCGACCTCGGGCACCCCCGCCTCGGGGCAGGGCGGCGCGACGAGCAGGACGCGCTCCACCCGGTCCTCGGGCCGCGCGCGGGCGGCGTGGCGCAGCCAGAGCACGCAGCCCAGCGAGTGGGCCACGACAGCGCTCCCCGGGCCGGGACCGAGCGCAGCGAGCTCGTCGCGCAGCGCCGCGTCCCACGCCTCGGGCCGCGGGTGGTCGGGCTCGGGTAGCTCGGGGAAGCGCACGGGGTGGCCCGCGTCGCGCAGGCGGCCGGCGAGCCAGGTCTGCCAGTGGTCGGGCCCCGAGCCCTGCAGGCCGTGGAGGAGGAGGAAGCGCGGCATCGGCGGCCCCTACCCGCTCCCGTCCCCCGAGGACTGGCAGCCCGGGCACCACCGGAGGGTGCGGGCGGCGAGCTCCTCGTGGGCGACCGGGCCGCCGCAGCGCGCGCAGTCGCGGCGGCGGTAGACGCCGCGCCGGGTGCGCGACGCGCGCGGGGGCTCCACCCCGACGCGAAGCTGCTCGGCGACCTCCTCCCACAGGGCGTCGAACGCCTCGCGGCCGAGCTCCCGGGCGGGCAGGTGCGGGTCGAGGCGCTGGGCCCACAGCACCTCCGCGCGGTACATGTTGCCCACTCCCGCCAGGACGTCCTGCTCGGTGAGCGCGTGGGCCAGGGGGATCCGGCGCCGGCGCAGGGCGGCCCACGCGCGCTCGGGGTCGGCGTCGTCGCGCAGCGGGTCGGGACCCAGGCGGGCCAGGAGCGCCGCCTCCCCGGCAGGGTCGAGGAGCCGAGACTCCGTCGCCCCGGCCAGCCGCCAGGCGTGCCCTGCCGGGGAGGGACGGCCGGCTGCGCCGGCTTCCCGCCCTCCCCGGGCGGCGAGGAGGAGGCGGTCCGTGGGCCGCGGCGGCGGGCCGGGGGTGGGGAAGCGGCGGAAGCGCCCGAAGAGCCCGAGGTGGACGTGCAGCGCGGGCTCGCGCTCGGCGAAGCGGTACAGGAGGTGCTTGCCGTGGGCGTCGATGCGCTCGAGCAGGGCGCCGTCGAGCGCCTGGGCGGCGAGGAGGGCTCCTTCGCGCGCGGCTTCGTAACGTCGTCCGGACGTCCGAGCTTGCGCGGACGGGAGGACGAAACACGTTCGCCCTGCTCGGCGTGCACCGCGAGCCGGTGGCCCACGAGGTCGCGCGCCTGGTCGCGGGCCAGGCGGTGGATCGTGTGGCCCTCCGGCACCCGGTCAGTAGTAGACGGTGCGGCAGCGGTGGCGGGGGCGCGCCTTGTAGGCCACGCCCTGGCCGCGGTGCCACAGCCAGCCGTCGAGCTCGTGGGCGGTGGCGCCCGCGCGCTCGGCGATGAGCTCGCAGGCGTGCACCGCGCAGGCGCGGATTTCGCGCTCCTGGGGGCCGAGGCGCAGGGGGCGCCCCGCGTCGATGTGGGCGGCGAGGCGCTCGTCGTAGACGAGCACGCCGTCGCAACGCAGCACGTGGGGGACGAGGTTGTCGGCGAAGATCGTCAGGCGATGCAGGTCGCCGAAGGCGGCGACGCCGGCCAGGGCGAGGTCCGAGCCCACGATCTGCGCGCGCTTGTAGAACCCGCGGTCGGCATACATGGCCATGCTCCCGGCGAGCAGCTCGGCCAGGCGCTCGGCGGAGCCGCCGGCCTCGGCGACCGCGGCCAGCGCGCCGCGGTCGGCGAGGAAGCGGCCGAGCTCGCGCAGCGCCTGGGCGTAGAGGGCCATGAGCTCGTGGTCGGCGGGCTGGCCCAGGGCGTCGGCGACCTCCCCCGTGCGCATCGCCCGCAGCTCGGCGGCGCTCCACGGGCCGGCCGCCCGGAAGCGCTCCGTGAGGCCGGCGGCCATCGTGAAGTAGCCCGACAGCCCCCGGCGCTTGCGGATCGTCGGCCACCAGCCCGAGCCGAAGTTGATCGTGTCGAGGCACAGGAGGTAGGTCGCGACGGCCTCCGGCTCGCCCTCGAGGAAGTGCTGGACGGGATCCAGGGCGGGCGGCGGCCCGGGCTCCGCGGCGTCGAGCGCGTCGGGGTCGACGCGCACCCAGCGGGCGTCGGCCGCGATGCGCGCGGCGCCCTCGCGGACCTCGTCGGTCAGGCGCACGTCCCCAGGGTGCCCGCCGGGGCCGCCCGTATCCTCGACGCATGGCGACGACCGCGCGCAGCGACGCCCGGGTGGAGGCCCTGCTCGAGGGCCTGAACCCGCCCCAGCGCGCCGCGGTCACCCATCCCGACGGCCCGCTGCTCATCCTCGCCGGCGCCGGCTCGGGCAAGACGCGGGTGCTCACCCACCGGATCGCCTACCTCGTCCACACTCGGCAGGTCCGCCACGACGAGCTGCTCGCGATCACCTTCACGAACCGCGCCGCGCGCGAGATGCGCGAGCGCGTGGAGGGCCTGCTCGGCAACCGCGTGCGCGGCATGTGGGTCATGACCTTCCACTCGGCCTGCGCGCGGATGCTGCGCGCCGAGGCGCCGCGGCTGGGCTACACGCGGCAGTTCACGATCTACGACCAGGCCGACGCCCGGCGGCTGACGAAGCGCTGCCTCGAGGAGCTCGGGGTGGACACGAAGCGCTTCACCCCGACCGCCGTGCACCACCAGATCTCCGACGCGAAGAACCGGCTGCGCGACGCGCAGGCCTACCGGGAGCTCGTGGGCTCGTTCTTCGAGCAGACGGTGGCCGACGCCTTCGAGCTCTACCAGCGCGAGCTGCACCGGGCCAACGCGATGGACTTCGACGACCTCCTCGTGCGTGCCGTCGACGTCCTGCAGCTCTTCCAGGAGGTCCGCGACCGCTACGCGCAGACCTTCCGCCACGTCCTCGTCGACGAGTACCAGGACACGAACCACGCGCAGTACCGCCTGCTGCAGCTGCTCGCCTCGGAGCACAGGAATCTTGCGGTGGTTGGCGACGATGCCCAGTCGGTGTACGGGTTCCGGGGAGCCGACATCAACAACATCCTCGGCTTCGAGGAGGACCATCCCGACGCCGCGGTCATCAAGCTCGAGCAGAACTACCGCTCCACGCAGACCATCCTCAGCGCGGCGAACGCGGTCATCGCCCACAACCGCGCGCAGAAGCCGAAGACGCTGTGGACCGACCAGGGGGAGGGCGACCCGGTTCGCATCCGCGAGCTCGAGGACGAGCACGCGGAGGCGCGCTACGTCGTGGGGGAGATCGAGCGCCTGGCCGACGAGGGCGTCGGGCGCACGGAGATCGCCGTCTTCTACCGGACGAACGCGCAGTCGCGGGCGCTCGAGGACGCGCTCGTGCGGCGCGACATCGGCTACCAGGTCGTGGGGGGCACGCGGTTCTACGACCGGGCGGAGATCCGCGACGCGATGGCCTACCTCACCGCGCTCGTCAACCCGCAGGACCCCGGCGCCTTCACCCGCATCGCGAACTCGCCCAAGCGCGGGCTGGGGCAGACCTCGCTCTCCCGCGTGCTCGCGCACGCGGTGACGATGGACGTCCCCGTGTGGGAGGCGGCGGGGGCGCCGGCGGGCGTGCCCGGGCTGGGCACCGCGGCGGTCAAGGCGCTCACCCGCTTCACCACGACGATGGACGGGCTGCGGGCGCGCGCCGACGAGGGCGTGCCCATCGGCGACCTGCTCGAGGCGGTGCTCCACGAGACGGGCTACCTCGACGCGCTCGAGGCCGAGCGGACGATCGAGGCGCAGGGCCGCATGGAGAACCTCCACGAGCTCGTGGAGGTCGCGCGCGAGTTCGATGCGGCACCGCCGGAGGGCGACGGCAGCCTCGGCGCCTTCCTCCAGCAGGTCTCCCTGGTCAGCGACACGGACAGCCAGCGCGACGATGAGGGCCTCGTGACCCTCATGACGCTGCACAACGCGAAGGGCCTCGAGTTCCCCGTCGTGCTCGTCATCGGCTGCGAGGAGGGCGTCTTCCCCCACAGCCGTGCGCTCGACGAGGGCGGCCTCGAGGAGGAGCGCCGGCTCTGCTATGTGGCGATCACCCGCGCGATGCGCGAGCTCACGCTCACCTACGCGCGCCGACGTTCGGTGTTCGGCAGCCAGCAGGCCGGGCTGCGCTCGCGCTTCCTCGACGAGATCCCCGCCGAGCTGACCGACGAGGAGTCCTCGCGGGAGGCGGCGGCGGTGGCCCGGCCCATGTCCTGGGGGGCGATGCGCGCCGAGCCCGCCCCGACGCAGGGCTTTCGCCTCGGCGACGACGTCACCCACGCCGCCTTCGGCGACGGCGTGGTGACGGGCGTGGAGCCCGGGGGGATCGTCGTCGTGCGCTTCGCCGGGGACGGCAGCGAGCGCAAGCTCATGGCCGAGTACGCGCCGATCAGCCGGCGCTAGACGCGTGGGAGCGGACGCTCCCTCGTTGACCCCTCGCCGCACGCGGATACATCAGTGCCGCGCCAACGAGGGAGGTGCGCGCGATGCAGCGGCTGCTGCGAGGGGTCGACCCCCTCGTGTTCTGGGGTCGGCGGGGCTGATCTTCGCCTTCGTGCTCTGGGGCCTGCTCGGGCCCGAGAGCCTCGGCACGGTGATGGGCGACGTGCTGGGCTGGGTGATCCGCAACTTCGGCTGGAGCTTCATCCTCATC
>JALYMR010000100.1 GCA_030773615.1 Actinomycetota bacterium | reverse complement strand
GAGGACCCGGGCGCTGAAGGCCTCGGCCAGCCGCGCCACCCCGGGCCCGAGCCGCCGGGGGGCGTCCACGGGCGGGAAGGCCGCGCGCACCTCCTCGAGGAAGCCGGCGAGCGCCGGGGGCGCCGGGCGCCCGTCGGCGTGCAGCGCCTGCGACGCGAGGGCGGCGAGCACCGCGAGGGCGCGGTCGAGCGCGCGTCCGACGCCCTGGGCCTTGCCCCACGCCGCGAAGGTGGGGGAGGGGACGTCGTTCTGACCGAAGCCGCCGAGCCCGAGCAGCGTGGGCTGGGCCGTGGCCCGCGCCTCCTCCGCGAAGCCGGCGGCGACCATGTGAAGCGGCTTGGCCGTCCACTCCTCGGCGGCGACCAGCGGGGCGGTGGCCGGGTGCAGGAAGAGCTTGTCCACGTGGCGCTGGGCGAGCTGGCACAGGTCGGCCCAGGCCAGGGCGCTCCCGTCGATCGCGGGGTAGGCGCGCGCGTTGTGGAAGCCGCCGTTCGACAGGAAGGCGCCGAGCGGTCGCTGCGGGTCGGGCGGGACGTAGGTCGGGTTGCCGGTGACGGAGGCGAGCGAGGCCGCCGCCACCCGCTCGGCGTGGGCCTGCGCCTCGCGGGTGCGCCCGAGCACGCGGGGGAGGATGCGGTGGCTCACGGGCGCCTGGTGGTCCTGGCGCGCCGGGGCGCCGCCGGCGAGCAGGGCGCGCAGGGCGCGCAGCGCCCCGGCCTCGTGCTCGTCGCCCCAGAGCGCCTCGAGGTCGTCCGCGTAGGCCTCGAGCGGCGCCCGCAGCGCCTCGGCCGACAGCGCGAGGGTGCGCTCGGCGAGGTCGACGCGCCCGCGGCCCGCGAGTGCGACGTCGGCGACGAGCGCGGCCGCCGACGGCGAGCCGTTGATGAGGGCCATCGCCTCCTTCGGCTCGAGCTCGAGCTCGTCGGCGAGGTCGGCGAAGAGGTGCCCGAGGGCGAGCACCTCGCCCGCGCCGCCGTTGCCCTGCGCCGGGACGGTCGGCAGCGGCTCGCCGCCGAGCATCGCGGCGACCGCGACGCCGACGTGCCCCCGGGAGGCCGCGTGCCCGCCGACGAGGTCCGCCAGGCGGGCGAAGGCGATCCCCCGGACGACGCGCTCGGGCAGCGGGTCGCCGAAGGAGGCGCCCGTCCACAGCCCCCGGGGCCGGCGCGCCAGGGCGTCGGGGCTCAGGGGCGTCGCCGCGCCGTCGCCCGGCGCCGTCGTCACCCCGTAGAGCAGCGCGCCGGGATCCTCGGCGAGGCGGGCGGCCACGAGCGCGCGGAACGACGCGTGGGCGGCGTCCATGCGCTCGGCGACCCCGGTGGCGAGCGTGACCCCCTCGCCCTCCCAGGCCACCCGCCCGAACGCGTCCAGCGTGAGGTCCGCGCGGGTGTCGACGACGATCACGCCCGCGCCCCCAGCGCGTCGTCGATCGCGTCGAGCTCGTCGCGCCCGAGCTCGAGGGCGGCCGCGGCCATGGAGGCGGCGGCCGTCTCCGGGCGGCTCGAGCCGGGGATGGGCAGGACCGCGGGCGAGAGGGCGCGCAGCCAGGCGAGCGTGACGGCCTGCGGGCTCACCCCCCGCCGCTCGGCGGCGGCGCGCACGGCGGGGATGCCCCCCGGGGCCTCGCGCCCGGCGCCGACCCCGCCCAGCGGCGACCAGGCCAGGTAGGGGATGCCGCGCTGCTCGCAGGCGCGCACCTCCCCGCGGGCCAGCGGGCCGAGGAAGCCCGGGGACAGCTCGTTCTGCACGGCGTCGATCGGCGTGATCGCCTCGGCCTCCTCGAGCTGCTCGACGGAGACGTTCGAGAGCCCGACGAAGCGGACCTTGCCCTCCGCCCGCAGCTCGGCCAGCGCGCCCACGGACTCGGCGAAGGGCACCGCGGGGTCGGGGCGGTGGAATTGGTAGAGGTCGATGCGGTCGGTCTGGAGCGCCCGCAGGGAGGCCTCGCAGGCGGCGCGCAGGTGCTCCGGGCGCCCGTCGAGCTCCCAGCGCCCGCCCGGCCGGGTGTGCCCGCCCTTCGTGGCCACGAGCACCCCGTCGCGCCGGCCGCGGAGGGCCCGGTCGACGAGCCGCTCGTTGTGCCCCACGTCCGAGTCCGGGCAGTAGGCGTCGGCCGTGTCGAGGAGGTTCGCCCCGCCGTCGAGGGCGGCGTGGACCGTGCGCACCGCCCGCTCGGGCTCGACAGGGACGGGGTCCGAGAGCGGCATGCAGCCGAGGCCGATGGGGGAGAGGCCGGTCTCGCCGAGGGTGAGGTGGGGGCTGGGCACCCTCGTCGCCTACCCACGTCGCGGGTTCTTCACAGAGCTGCCCTGTGCCGTCACGGAACCGGGGGTAGCGTCGCGTTTCCGTCCGGGCCGGCCCGTACCTTCGGCCATCTCCTCCGCGCAGAAAGGCAGTGCCCACCCCGAGATGTCCGCCACCGACGAGAAGGCCGCGAAGGCCCGCAACGACGCCCTGCAGGGCGCGCTGTCCCAGATCGAGCGCCAGTTCGGCAAGGGCAGCGTCATGCGCATGGGCGACGAGGGCGCGCAGGTGCGGGTCCAGGCCGTGCCCACCGGCGCGCTGTCGCTCGACCTCGCCCTGGGCATCGGGGGCATGCCCCGGGGGCGCATCGTCGAGGTCTTCGGTCCGGAGTCCTCGGGCAAGACGACGCTGATCTACCACGTCCTCGCCGAGGCCCAGAAGCTCGGCGGCGTGTGCGCCTTCGTCGACGCCGAGCACGCGATGGACCCGCTGTACGCCCGGGCGATCGGGGTGGACATCGACGAGCTGCTCGTCTCCCAGCCCGACTACGGCGAGCAGGGGCTCGAGATCGCCGACATGCTCGTCCGCTCGAGCGCCGTGGACGTCGTCGCCATCGACTCCGTCGCCGCGCTCACCCCGCGCGCCGAGCTCGAGGGCCAGATGGGCGACGCCACCGTCGGCCTGCAGGCCCGGATGATGAGCCAGGCCATGCGCAAGCTCGCCGGCACGCTGAACCGCACGGGGACGCTGTGCGTCTTCACGAACCAGATCCGCGAGAAGGTGGGGGTCATGTTCGGCTCCCCCGAGACGCAGCCCGGCGGGCGCGCGCTGAAGTTCTACGCCTCCCAGCGGCTGGACATCCGCCGCATCGAGACGCTCAAGGAGGGGGCCGAGGCGGTCGGCAACCGGGTGCGGGTCAAGGTCGTGAAGAACAAGGTCGCCGCGCCGTTCCGCCAGGCGGAGTTCGACATCGAGTTCGGGCGCGGCATCTCCGCCGCCGGGTGCATCCTCGACCTCGGGCTCGAGCACGGCACGGTCACGAAGTCCGGCTCGTTCTTCTCCTACGGCGACGAGCGCCTGGGCCAGGGGCGCAACAACGCGAAGGCGTTCCTCGACGAGCACCCGGAGGTCGCCCGGGAGATCGAGGACAAGGTCTACGAGGCGCTCGGCTTCGAGCGCGACCTCGTCGTCCCCATCGAGGGCAGGGACGGCGCGCCGCCCGTGATCGAGGCCGCGTAGGGCGTGGACGACGGCGACGACGAGCTGGCGCGAGCGCTCGAGCTCGCCTACCGCCAGCTCGGACGGCGCGACCGCAGCGAGGAGGAGGTGCGTCGGCACCTCCTGCGCCGGGGGGTGGAGCCGACGCAGGCCGATGGCGCGGTCGACCGGCTGCGCGAACAGGGCTACCTCGACGACGCCCGCTTCGCCCAGCGCTTCGCGGCCGACCGGCGCACGCTCGACGGATGGGGCTCGGCGCGCATCGAGGCCGCGCTGCGCGCGGCGGGGATCGCGCCGGAGCACGTGGAGGCGGCCTGCGGTGGGCGCGGCGGCGAGGAGGAGCTCGCCGCGGCGCTCGCCCTCCTGCGCCGCCGGCTCGCGCTGCCCCCGGGCGACGACCGCGAGCGCCAGCGGGCCCTCGCGCTCCTCGTGCGCCGCGGGTTCGAGCTCGAGCTCGCGTACGCCGCCGTCCGGCGCTTCACGGCGTCGCCGGCGCCCTTGTGAAGCTCCAGTGCAGTCGTATGATCCCCGCGCTGAGACCGCCCCCGCACGGGCACCGAAACCCGCAGCAGACGACGCTGAAACCGAAGCCTTCCCGCCACCCCAGGTGACACGGCCCGCGACCACCCGAGATTCCGGGCGACGAGGCGCCCGCCCGTAGGCAGGAGCCGCGCGCGCGGAGCCGCACCTGCGCTGCGACCCCGAGTCGCACCCATCGAAGACCCGACGTGTCCCGAGCGGTCGGTCCGGCACCCACTGATCGGATGAGGATGCGCTGGCGGCGCTCCGCCGTCCCGGCGCAGAGAGGACACGGAGATGGAGATCCTTGGCGCGGCGGTCATCCTCGGGGTGGCCTTCGTCGCCGTCGCGCTCGTCGTGACCCGAACGCGGCGCGCGGCATCGGCAGCCCCTGCCGTCGATCAGCACGAGCTCGTCGCGCGCGCCCAGCTCGACGACCGCGAGCAGCGCCTCGGCGCTCTCGAGGAGCGGCTGCGCCAGCGGGCCGCCGAGCTCGACCGGCGCGCCCGTGACCTCGACGAGCAGACGCGCGCGCTCGAGGCCGAGCGCGACCAGCTCGACCGACGCCGCCGCGAGCACGAGGAGGAGCTCGAGCGCATCGCGGGCCTGTCGGCCGCGCAGGCGAAGGAGCGCCTCCTGCGCGAGGTCGAGGACACCGCGCGCCACGACGCGGCGCGGCGCCTGCGCCAGGTCGAGCACGAGACGAAGCGCGACGCCGAGCGCCGGGTGCGCTCCATCCTCGCCGTGGCCATGCAGCGCCTGGCCGCGAGCCACGCGGCCGAGACGACGGTCTCCGTGGTCCAGCTGCCCGCCGACGACATGAAGGGACGCATCATCGGCCGCGAGGGGCGCAACATCCGCGCGCTCGAGAACCTCACGGGGGTCGACTTCATCATCGACGACACCCCGAACGCGGTCGTCCTCTCGGGGTTCGACGGCGTGCGGCGGGAGATCGCCCGGATGACCCTCGAGAAGCTCCTGCAGGACGGCCGGATCCACCCGGCCCGCATCGAGGAGACCTACTTCCAGGCGAAGTCCGAGCTCGACGAGCACATCCTCCAGGCCGGGGAGGAGGCGGCCTTCGAGGCGAACGTCCAGGGGCTCGACGCGGAGCTCACGAAGATGCTCGGGCGACTGAAGTTCCGCACGAGCTACGGGCAGAACGTGCTCGCCCACTCCGTGGAGTGCGCGAACCTCGCGGCGACCATGGCCGACGAGCTCGGCGCGAGCGCGAAGACCGCCCGCCGCGCCGCGCTGCTGCACGACATCGGCAAGGCGGTCTCGCACGAGGTCGAGGGACCGCACGCGCTCGTCGGCGGCGACCTGGCCCGTCGCCACGGCGAGTCGGAGGCGGTCGCGCACGCGATGGAGGCCCACCACAACGAGGTCGAGCCCCAGACCGTCGAGGCCGTGATCGTGCAGACCGCGGACGCCCTGAGCGGCTCTCGCCCGGGGGCCCGCGGCGAGTCCCTCGAGCAGTACGTCAAGCGCCTGCGCGAGCTCGAGCAGATCGCGAGCCGCCACGAGGGCGTGGAGAAGGTCTACGCGATGCAGGCCGGCCGGGAGATCCGCATCATGGTCACCCCGGAGCGCCTCGACGACGACGGCGCGGTGCTTGTCGCCCGGGAGATCGCCCGCGAGATCGAGCGCGACCTCGAGTACCCCGGCCAGATCAAGGTCACGGTCATCCGCGAGTCGCGCGCCGTCGAGTACGCGAAGTAGCCCGCGGCGGGTGGGGCGACCGAGCTCGATGCCGACCGCCCCGTGGTTTCGCGCCGCGCTCCCTCCCCGCGCGGCGCCGCTTTTCGCGGCCTGACGTCGGCGGCCGCAGGCTCCCGGGCGGAGGCTCGCCCGCCCGCGAGCGCGGGGGTCTTCGCACAGGCCGGGAGCAGATGGGAGCGGATGTGCTCCCATCTGCTCCCAACCCTGCGGGGAGGGGCACCCCGCGGGGACGCGGGGCTACCCTGCGCCCCGTGCGTCGCTTCCACGTCACGACGTTCGGCTGCCAGATGAACGAGCACGACTCGGAGCGCCTGCGGGGCATGCTCGAGTCGCTCGGCTACGAGGAGGCGAGCCGCCGCGACGAGGCCGACCTCATCCTCTTCAACACCTGCTCGATCCGGGAGAAGGCCGACGAGCGCTTCCTCGCCCACCTCGGCGAGGCAGGGCGGCTCAAGGCGTCCGACCCGCAGCGCATCGTGGGCGTCGGGGGCTGCTGGGCGCAGTCCGTCAAGGAGCGGGTGTTCGCGCAGTTCCCGTTCGTCGACGTCGCCTTCGGGCCCGGACAGGTCCACAAGCTCGCCGAGTTCCTCACCTCGGACTCGCTGACCGCCCAGGGGTTCTTCGAGTTCGAGGGCTTCACGGGGCACCTGCCGGCCAAGCGCGCGCGACCGTTCCAGGCCTGGATGCAGATCTCCGTGGGCTGCAACATGCGCTGCTCGTACTGCATCGTGCCCTCGACCCGGGGACGCGAGGTCAGCCGGCCGCTGGCCGAGCTCGTGGCCGAGGCGGAGCGCCTCGTCGCCGACGGCGTGCGCGAGGTGACGCTGCTCGGGCAGAACGTGAACGCCTACGGCCGTGACCTGCGGCCGGGGCCGGCGACCTTCGCCGAGCTCCTGCGGGTGATGGACGCGACGGGCGTGAGCCGGGTGCGCTACACGAGCCCGCACCCGAAGGACATGCGGGAGGACGTGGTGCGCGCCCACGCGGAGCTGCCGAGCGTCTGCGAGCACGTCCACCTGCCGCTCCAGGCGGGCTCGTCGCGCGTCCTGAAGGCGATGCGCCGCACCTACACGCGCGAGCGCTTCCTCGACCGGGTCTCGCTCATCCGCGAGCACGTGCCCGACTGCGCGCTGACCACGGACGTCATCGTGGGCTTCCCGGGGGAGACGGAGGAGGACTTCGCCCAGACGCTGTCGCTCGTGGAGGAGGTCGGCTTCGACGGCGCCTTCACCTTCGTGTTCTCGCCGCGGCGGGGCACGGAGGCCGCGGAGCTGACGGAGGGCGTCGTGCCCCACGAGGTGAAGATCGAGCGCATGGAGCGGCTCGTCGAGGTCGTCCAGCGCCGCGCGCACGAGCGCGCGCAGCGCTTCGTCGGGCGCACGCTCGAGGTGCTCGTGGAGGGACCGTCGCGCCACGACCCCTCGCGGCTGCGCGGCCGCACGCGCCACGGCAAGGTCGTGAACTTCGACGGCCTCGCGCAGCCCGGCGAGCTCGTGCAGGTCGAGGTGGCGTCGGCCACGAGCCAGACGCTCGCGGGCCACGAGGCGCTGCTCTCCCGCGCCGCTTGAGTCCGTCCGCCCCGCCTGCGAACATGCGTTCGTGCGCTGGGACAGCCTGAAGGTCGAGCACCAGGACGCCGCGCGGCTGCCCGGCTACCGGGAGCCCGCGGTCGTGCGGCGCTTCGACGCGCCGGAGGCCCTCGAGACCCGCTTCTACGAGGTCCACGCCAAGTCGGTCCTCAACCGGGTGCCGAAGGCGTCGCAGGTGCCGTTCCGGTGGACGGTGAACCCCTACCGCGGCTGCACCCACGCGTGTAGTTACTGCTTCGCCCGCCCGACCCACACGTTCCTCGACTTCGACGCGGGGCGCGACTTCGAGCGCGAGATCGTCGTGAAGGTCAACGCTCCGGAGGTGCTGCGGGCCGAGCTCGCGAGACCGTCCTGGGGGCGCGAGCACGTTGCCATGGGGACGAACACGGACCCCTACCAGTGGGTCGAGGGGCGCTACCGGCTCATGCCCGACGTCTGGGAGGCGCTCGGGCAGAGCCGGACGCCCTGCTCGATCCTCACGAAGTCGCCGCTGCTGCTGCGCGACCTGCCCGTGATGCTGCGGGTCGCCGAGCGGGTGCCCGTGATGGCCAACCTCTCCGTGCCCACCCTCGACGAGAAGGCGTGGCGGGCGACGGAGCCGCACACGCCGCACCCGCGCGCGCGGCTCGAGGCGGTGGGGGAGCTCAACCGGGCTGGGATCCCCTGCGGGATCCTCGTCGCGCCGCTCATGCCCGGCATCAACGACGCGCCCGAGCAGGTCGAGCCGATCCTGGAGGCCGCGGACGGGGCGGGGGCGACGAACGTCGGCGGCATCGCGCTGCACCTGCGCGGCGAGGTGCGCGACGTGTTCTTCGCCTGGCTGCGGACCAATCGGCCGGACCTCGTGGAGCGCTACGAGGCGCTCTACGCACGCGGGGCGTACGCGCCGCCGGCCGAGCGCGAGCGCCTGGCGGCGCTGCTGCACCGGACCGGACGCGCCGCGTCGCCGCGGTGGCTGCGCGGCCTCGAGCCGCGGGAGCGCGCGGGGCCGCCGGACCCGCCCGAGCCAGCGCAGGCGAGCTTGTTCTGACGCCTCGGCCCACCTAGCGTCTCTGGCCCGTGCCCACGAGTGATCGCCGCAGCGTCTTCGACACGAAGAGCCACAGCTGGCGCGAGGTCGGCCTCGCCCGCCAGCTCAGCGCGCAGGCGGTCAAGCGCGCGCGGATGGAGCTGCTCGTGGGCGCGCTCGTGCTCGCCGGCACCCTCTACGTGTACGTCCGCCGCCGCGAGCTGCTCGGCGCCGACGAGGAGCTCGCGCGCTTGGGCACCGTCGTCGTCCTGCTCGTCATCGGGTGGTTCGTGGCCCGCGACGTCGCCCGGGCGCTGCGGCCCCAGCTCTTCCGCCGTCTCGACCCCGGTCGGGCGGGCACCGTGGGCTTCCTCATCCGCCTGGCCACGCTGCTCGTCGCGGTCTACGCCGCGCTGCGCATCGCCGGCCTCGATGCGCGCAGCCTCGTCGTCGGCGGCGCGGCGACCGTCGTGTTCCTCGGCCTCGCGGCCCAGCAGACGCTGGGCAACCTCATCGCGGGGATCGTGCTGCTCGCCGCGCAGCCCTTCCGCGTGGGTGACCGGGTGCGCCTGCAGGGGGGCGACCTCGCCGGCGAGCTCGAGGGCACGGTCTCGTCGCTCGGGCTCCTGCACACCGTGCTCGCCAACGGGGAGGACCAGATCCTCGTCCCGAACCGCACCGTGCTCGCCGTCGCCATCATCCCCCTGCGCGAGCCCGCCGCGGTCGACCTGCGGGCCCGGCTGCGCCCCGGGGTGACCCCGCTCGACGTCGAGACGCTGCTGCGCGAGGCCATCGAGACGCCCACCCGGGGCGCGCCGCGGATCACCCTCGAGGAGCTCGACCCCGACGAGCTCGTGGTCCGGATCTCCGCCACCCCCGAGCGGGCGAGCGACGGGCCCCGGCTGGCCTCGGAGGTGCTCAACGCCATTGCGCCCGAGACCCGGCGGGTGGAGAGCCGGCCGCCGCCGGTGCCCGAGGCGACGTAGAGCGCCGGCACCGGCCGGACCCGGCGGGTCAGCGCTTGTCGTGCTGACCCGCGGCCATGCGGGCGGCGAGCGCCCGACCCCCCAGGC
>JALYMR010000099.1 GCA_030773615.1 Actinomycetota bacterium | reverse complement strand
GTGGCCGACGCCCACCGGCTCATCGCCGAGTGCCCGTGCGCGTCCGGCTGCCCCTCCTGCGTGCAGTCGCCGAAGTGCGGCAACCTCAACGAGCCGCTGTCCAAGCGCGGGGCGCTCGACGTCATGGCCCGCATGCTGGGGCGCGACGCCCGCTCAGGAGCGGCGGGTCGCGCCGCGTGAGGGTTCAAGCCCTCGGCCTCGCGGTCGACGACTGTGGAGGGAGAGGTCGATGGCCCGCACCCGGGGCCACGGCTACCATCCCCGCAGGGCGAGATAGCTCAGCTGGTAGAGCACACGACTGAAAATCGTGGTGTCCCCGGTTCGAGTCCGGGTCTCGCCATCAGGAACGAGCCTGCTAGTCGGGCTCTTTCTGCTCCTCGGCCCACTCGTCGACGAGGTCCTCGAGGGCGGTTCGAACGGCTCGTGTCCCAATCCCTGTCCCAAACTCCTCCTGCTGCCCGGGTCGGCGACCCCATGGAGCTGTTCGCGAGCCCGCGCGACGAGCCGGTCGAACGCGGAGCCGTGCTCGCGCTTGATGCGGTTCTGCAGCTGCGCGTAGACGTCCGTGGTCATCTTGGAGTCGGCGTGGCCGACCTGGCTCATGACGAAGAGGACATCGAAGCGCGTCGCCAGCAACGCGATCGAGATGTACGTGCGCCGCAGGCTGTGCGGGGTGGTGACCGGGACAGGTGGGAGTTTCCGGGCGACGAGACGCTCGCTGGCCTTTGCAGCCGCGTCACGGACGACCTCGGCCACCCGCTGGCGGGTCACGCGTCCGCCGCGGACGTTGGGGAACACGAACGCGTCCGGGTCGGTGCCGAACAGAGCGCAGCGACCCGCAATGGCCTCGCAGGCCGGAGGAAGCGGGTTCAGGGCGTCCGGAGGAAGCCTCGTTTCCCCGGTTGCTGCGAACGAGCGGCCTCGGCGTGCAGCCCCGGCAGGTGCTGAAGCGCAAGGAGCGCTCGTGTCGCGCGCCGATCGAAAGCCGCGCGCTCGTCGCGAGCCGTCCTCCGACGCTGCTCAAGCAGCACTGTGCGGAGCCAGAGTGCCTCGCGTGCCCGCTTGACGTGTGTGGTCGAGCGGTGATCTCACGTGCCGGTGCCATTGCAACACCGAGTACCGCGCAGTCTTCACGCCCGTGGCGACACCACAAGGAGGCCGTCCAAGCGCAGATGACGGCGTCGAGCAGGTCCTCGGCTTGCTTGTACGCCGCGGCCTCGCCGGGCGCGTTGTGCCCGCCATCGTCAGTTCGCCGCGGACGGTCAGCTCGCTATCGCGGGGGTCTACCGCCGAAGAGCGGTCAAGCCGGCTTCGGCACACTCAAGATCCTTCTCCGAGGTGGCACCGCTGACCCCGATCGCCCCAAGCACGGTGTCGCCGTCGCGGACTACGACCGATCCCGCACCGGGGATGATCGGGAGCCGCGTCAACTGACCAACCGCTGCGAAAAAAGCCCCTCGCTCGTTCTGGACCGCGGCGAGGTCGCCGCCGTCCCGGTGCCAGAGCGCGGCGCCGACGGCCTTAGCCTCAGCGATCTGGGAGCTCAAGGGGAAGGCGCCATCCATGCGTCCGAGCGCTTGCAGCAAGCCACCCTCGTCGACGACCGCGACAGCGACCCGCAGACCCTCTCGCCGGGCATGATCGTGGGCCACGGAGATGACCGTCTGAGCCTGTGGGAAGGTGAGGGACATCCCCTAATCGTCCCAGACGCCCGTGCCGCAGGTCCACAAGCGAATTGAGCGACGGCTGCTCGTGGCTTCGGGCCATCGTCGCTGTGGTCGTCAGCGGGCGAACCCGACTTACGCTGTCGCCGCGTGTCACTTCGCCCGCATCCACCCGCCGCCGGCGCACTTCCTCTCTTGTCGCCCCCGTCCTCAGGTCGGTCCTCGCCGTCTGCGCCCTCACACCCGCGCGGCCAGGCGAGGACCGTCAAGTGCCGAATCGGTTACTTCGCGCCCGGTCTCGACGACTCGCGTTTCCGCGATTCACCGACTGCGTGCCGTGGACCTTCGCTCAGAAGTTAGGTGGAGCCCGATCGCGGCAGTGTCGAGCAGCCGAGCCTCAACGGCGTGCTGCCGCCCGGAGCATCGGTCGATGAGCTCCTTCTTCAGCATCGCGAAGAGAAGCTCTCGGCAACGGCGTTTTCGTAGCAGTCGCCCTTGCTGCCCATCAATTGGGCGATGCCGGCGTCGCGGGCCTTCCTGGCCGAACGCG
>JALYMR010000098.1 GCA_030773615.1 Actinomycetota bacterium | reverse complement strand
GCGCCAGCCGGCGAGGCCGCCGCGGGCTGAGCACCCGTCCCCCGGCTACGGGCGGGGCCAGGGACGCGAGACGTGCGGGTTGCCCGCCGCGCAGAAGCGCCAGGGAAGGGCGGCCGCCTTCGTGATGCCGATGCGCGGGCCGACGGCGATGCGGGGCGCCTCCCATCCCGGTGGCGGCGGACCGAGCCGCAGCGGTCCGGCGGCGAGCGTCGTCGCGTTGAGCTCGAGGCCGACGCCGAGCGCCTGGGTGAGCTTCCCGGGCCCCGAGCACAGGTCCGTCTCGCGCGCGACGCCGCGGCGCTCGACCATCCGCGCCACCCCCTCGAGTGGCTCGAGGGCGCGGATGAGGACCGCCGCGCCCACCCCCTCGGGCTCCGCGACGAGGTTGAGCAGGGCGTGGATGCCATACGAGCGGTAGACGTAGACCGTGCCCGGCGCCCGGAAGAGGACGTGGGTGCGGGCGGTGACGCCGATGTGGGCGTGGCAGGCCGGCTCGGCGTCGTGGTAGGCCTCCGTCTCCACGATGACCCCCGCCGTGTCCCCGTGGGCGATCGTCCAGCCCACGAGCGCCCGGGCGGCGTCGACGACGCCCAGCGCGAGCGGGTTCACCCCGCGGCGAGGAGCGCGCGCGCCGCGGTCAGCTGCTCGCGCACGCGGGCGAGCGCCGTCCCGCCCTCGCTCACCTTGCCCTCGAGCCACGAGGCCTGCTCGAGCACGGCGCCGGCCTCCTCGCCGAGCTCGGGGACGGCGAGCTCGCGCAGGGGGCGGCCCGCCTCCACCGCGCGCCGCACGAGCCCCGCCACGACCCCGTGCGCCTCCCGGAAGGGCGTGCCCCGGCGCACGAGCAGGTCGGCGAGGTCGGTGGCGGCGATGAGCTCGTCGCCCGCGGCGGCCGCCATCCGCTCGCGGTGGAAGGTGGCGGTGGCGAGCATCCCCCGGCCGGCCTCGAGGCACAGGTCGACGGTGCGCACGGCGTCGAACAGGTGCTCCTTGTCCTCCTGGAGGTCCTTGTTGTAGGTCAGGGGCAGCGCGTGGAGCACGCCGTGCAGCGCGGCGAGGTGGCCGACGACGCGGGGCGCCTTGGCGCGCAGGAGCTCCGCGGCGTCCGGGTTCTTCTTCTGGGGCATGATCGACGAGCCGCTCGACCAGGCGTCGGCGAGGGTCACGAAGCGGAACTCCTCGCTGGCCCAGAGCACGATCTCCGCCCCCAGGCGGCTCAGGTGGGTCGCGCAGATGGCCAGGGCGCCGAGCAGGTCCAGCGCGAAGTCGCGGTTGGCCACCGCGTCGATGGAGTTCGGGGCCACCCGGTCGAAGCCGAGCTCGCGGGCGACCGCGCCGCGATCGGTGGCGAAGTTCACCCCGGCGAGCGCGCCCGCCCCGAGCGGCAGCACCCCGGCCTGGCGCTCGGCGAAGCGCAGCCGCTCGCGGTCGCGCGCGAGCATCCAGACGTAGGCGAGTAGGTGGTGGGAGAGGTAGACGGGCTGGGCGCGCTGCAGGTGCGTGTAGCCCGGCAGGGGCCAGTCGAGGTGGCGCTCGGCGACGTCGACGAGCGTCGAGGCGAGCGCGCCCGCGCGGTCGGCGGTCACCCGCGCGTGCTCGCGCACCCAGAGCGCGAGGTCCGTGGCGACCTGGTCGTTGCGCGAGCGCGCGGTGTGCAGGCGCCCCCCGGCGCGGCCGGCGAGCTCCGTGACCCGGCGCTCGATGGCCATGTGGACGTCCTCGTCGTCGGGCGCGTAGCGGAACGAGCCCGCGGCGAGCTCGCCCTCCACCGCGTCGAGGGCGGCGAGGAGGGCGTCACGGTCCTCGCCCGGGATGATCCCCCGGTCGGCGAGCATGCGCGCGTGCGCCCGCGACTGCGCGACGTCGTAGGGCCACAGCTCGTGGTCGACGGCGCGGTTGAGCTCACGGAAGACGGGGTCCTGCGGCTCGGCGAAGCGGCCGCTCACCGGCCCAGCACCCCCCGCAGCGTCTCGGCCACCTGGGCGACCTGGCCCTCCCCCATCTCCGGGAAGAAGGGCAGGGCGACCGAGCGCGCGGCGACGTCCTCGCACACGGGGAACTCGCCCGGGCGGTGGCCGAAGCGCTCGCGGTAGAAGGACATGAGGTGGATCGCGGGCAGGTAGGGCTTGCTCTGCACGCCGCGCTCGCGCAGGGCGAGGATGGTCGCGTCGCGCTCGGCGCCGGGCGGCAGCTGGACGACGAACACGAACCAGCCGCGCCGCTCGCGCCCGCGGTCCTCGCAGGGCAGCCCGAGGCCCTCCAGGCCGGCGAGCGCCTGGCGGTACCAGCCCGCGACGCGAGCCCGGGCGGCGAGCATGCCCTCCAGGCGCTCGAGCTGGGCGAGGCCGATCGCGCAGGCCACGTCGGACAGGCGGTAGTTGAAGCCCAGGCGGTCGTGGTCGAGCCAGCCCATGTCCGGCGCGCGCCCCTGGTTTCGCTCAGAGTCGACCCGCGCCTTGACCCCCGCGTCGCCCGTGCACACCATGCCGCCCTCGCCCGTGGTGAGCTGCTTGTTCGCGTAGAAGCCGAACACGGCGGGGTGGCCGCGCCCGCCCACGGGCACGCCCTCGGCGTCGACGGCGCCGAGCGCCTCCGCGGCGTCCTCGACGAGCGGCAGCCCCAGGCGCTCGAACGCGGGCAGGTCGGCGGGGTAGCCGAAGATGTGCACGGGCAGGACGGCGCGCGTGCGCTCCGTGACCGCGGCCGCCGCGGCCCGCGGGTCGAGGTCGAGCGTGCGCGGGTCGACGTCGGCGAACACCGGGCGGGCGCGCTCGTAGAGCACGGCGTTCGCGCTGGCCACGAAGGACAGCGGGCTCGTGACGACCTCGTCGCCGTCGCCCACGCCGACCGCGCGCAGCGCGAGGTGCAGCCCCGCCGTGCCGCTCGACACCGCGCTGGCGTGGGCCGCGCCCACCCGCTGGGCGAAGCCCCGCTCGAAGGCCTCCACGCGCGGTCCGAGCGAGAGCTGGCCCGAGCGCAGCACCTCGAGCACCGCCCGCTCCTCCGCCTCGCCGAGCACGGGGCGGGCGAGGGGGATGGTCACGGCACGCGGGCGGGCTGCATGCCGAACTCGAGCGAGTCGACGAGCGCGCGCCACGAGGCGCCGATGAGGTTCGTGGACACGCCGATCGTGCCCCACACCTCGTGGCCGTCGGAGGCGTCGACGACGACCCGGGTCACGGCGTCGGAGCCCTTCGTCTCGTCGAGGATGCGCACCTTGTAGTTCACGAGCTCGATGTCCGCCAGGTGCGGGTGCACGGCGCACAGCGCCTCGCGCAGCGCGCGGTCGAGCGCGTGCACCGGGCCGTTGCCCTCCGCGGTGCGCACGTGGCGCACACCGTCGGCCCAGATCTTGATCGTGGCCTCCGTGGCCACCGCGCCGTCCGCGCGCTGCTCGACGATCACCCGCCACGCCTCGAGCTCGAACAGCGGCTCGTAGGCGCCCGTCTCGCGGCGGATGAGCAGCTCGAGCGAGCCGTTGGCGGCCTCGAACTGGTAGCCCCCGTGCTCGAGCTCCTTCACGCGCTGGACGAGGCGGGCGGCGCCCTCGTCGTCGAGCTCGAGGCCCGCCGCCTCCGCGCGCTCGAGGATCGTCCCCTTGCCCGACAGCTCGGAGACGAGCAGCTCGCGGGCGTTGCCCACGAGCGCGGGGTCGACGTGCTCGAAGGTCGCGGCGTCGGCGCGCACGCCGGCGACGTGCAGGCCGCCCTTGTGGGCGAACGCGTTGCGCCCCACGTAGGGCTGGTTCGCGTCGGGGTTGAGGTTGAGCAGCTCGTCGACGAAGTGCGCGGTCTCCGTGAGGCGCGCGAGCTGCTCGGGGGCGAGCACCTCGTGGCCGAGCTTGAGCTGCAGGTTGGCGATGAGGGTCACGAGGTTCGCGTTGCCCGTCCGCTCCCCCACCCCGTTCATCGTCCCCTGCACCTGGCCGGCGCCCTCGAGCACGGCGGCCAGGGAGTTCGCCACCGCGACGCCGCAGTCGTCGTGGCAGTGGATGCCGAGGGCGACGCCGGGCAGGGCCTCGCGCACCGCGCGGGTCGCCTCGGCCACCTCGTGGGGCAGGGAGGAGCCGTTCGTGTCGCACAGGACCACGCGCTCGGCGCCGGCCTCGCCGGCCGCCCGCAGGCACTGGACCGCGTAGGCCGGGTCGGCTCGGAAGCCGTCGAAGAAGTGCTCGGCGTCGTAGAGGACCCGCTTGCCCTGCGCGGCGAGGAAGGCCACGGACTCGGCGATCATGGCCAGGTTCTCCTCGCGCCCGACCCGCACGACCTTGTCGAGGTGCAGGCCCCAGGTCTTGCCCACGATGGTGCACACGGGGGCGAAGCCGTCGGCGAGCAGGCGCAGCGCCGGGTCGGCGTCGGCGGCGAGGCCGCGCCGCCGGGTCATGCCGAAGGCGGCGATCTCCGCGTGCTCGAAGCGCTCGGCGGAGAGCAGGGCGTAGAGCTCAGCCTCCTTGGGGTTCGAGGCGGGAAAGCCCGCCTCGACGAGGTCGATCCCGAGCTCGTCGAGCTTGTGGGCGACGCGGAGCTTCTCCTCGGCGGTGAGCGAGAGCCCCTCGCCCTGCATCCCGTCGCGCAGGGTGGCGTCGTAGAGCTCGATCACGCGGCCCGCGCCCCCACCGGCACGGGGTCGAGCCACTCGCGGTAGCGCTCGGTCCTGCCGCGCAGCGCGTCGAAGAACGCGGCCTGCACCGCGCGGGTCACGTCGCCGGGCCGGCCGTCGCCCACCCGGTGGTCGTCGACCTCCACCACGGGCACCGTCTCCGTCGCGGTGCCGGTGACGAACACCTCGTCGGCGAGCACGAGCTCGGCGCGGGCGATGTCGCGCTCCACGACCTCGAAGCCGAGGTCGCGGGCGACCTGGATGACCGAGCGGCGGGTGATCCCGTCGAGGATGGACGCGGTCTGCGGCGGGGTGGCGATGACCCCGTCGCGCACGACGAACACGTTCTCGCCCGAGCCCTCGCAGACGTTGCCGCGCTCGTCGAGGAGGATGGCCTCCTCGTAGCCCGCCTTGTGCGTCTCGATCTTGGCCAGGATGGAGTTGAGGTACTGCCCGGAGGCCTTCGCGTGCGGGATGAGCGCCTGAGGGCTGATGCGACGCCAGCTCGAGACCTTCGCGCGCACGCCGACCTCGCGCGACTGCTCGCCGAGGTAGGCGCCCCACTCGAAGGCGGCGATCGTCACCTCGACGGGGCAGTCGAGGGGGAACAGGCCGAGCGGGCCCGCGCCCCGGAACACGATGGGCCGGATGTAGCACTCGCGCAGCCCGTTGCGGGCGATGAGGTCGAGCGTGGCCTGGCGCAGGACCTCGCGCTCGAAGGGGACGGGCATGTAGTAGAGCTCGGCCGAGGCGACGAGGCGGTCGAGGTGCTCGCGGTGGCGGAAGACGGCCGGGCCGAGCTCCGTCTCGTAGCAGCGCACGCCCTCGAAGACGCCCGTGCCGTAGTGCAGGGCGTGGCTGAGGACGTGGACCTTCGCGTCCTCCCAGGCGACGAGCTCCCCGTTCATCCAGATCAGCTCCGCCTGCTTCACGTCACGCCTCCAGCTCGTCGAGGACCGCCCGGGTGGCCTGCGCCGTCGTCGCGTCGCCGCCGAGGTCGGGGGTGCGCAGGCCGCGCTCCAGCGCGCGGTCGACGGCGGAGTCTACGGCCGCCGCGTCGTCCGCCCGGCCGAGCCCGTGGCGCAGGAGCAGCGCGGCGGAGAGGATGGTGGCCAGGGGGTTGGCCACCCCCTGGCCGGCGATGTCCGGCGCCGACCCGTGGGCGGGCTCGAAGAGTCCGGGGCGCCCGGGCTCACCCAGGGAGGCGCTCGGCAGCATCCCCAGCGAGCCGGTGAGCATCGCCGACTCGTCGCTGAGGATGTCGCCGAACATGTTGTCCGTGAGGATCACGTCGAACTGGCGAGGATCGGCCACGAGCTGCATCGCCGCGTTGTCGACGAGCACGTGCTCGAGCGGCACGTCGGGGAACTCCTCGCGGTGCACGCGCACGACGGTCTCGCGCCACAGGCGCGAGGTCTCGAGCACGTTGGCCTTGTCCACGCTCGCGACCCGCCTGCGCGCGGCCCGGAAGCCGACCCGGGCGATGCGCTCGATCTCGGGGACGGTGTAGACGGCCTCGTCCGTCGCCCGGTCGCCGTCGCGCGTCTTCGCCCCGAAGTACAGGCCGCCCGTGAGCTCGCGGACCACGACGAGGTCCGTGCCCTCGATGCGGTCGCGGCGCAGCGGGCTCGCGTCGTAGAGCGAGGGCACGGGGCGGACGGGCCGCAGGTTGGCGAACAGGCCGAGCGCGCGGCGCAGGTCGAGCAGGCCACGCTCGGGGCGGGGGGCGCCGGGGTCCGTCGAGTCCCACTTCGGCCCGCCGACCGCGCCGAGCAGGATGGCGTCGGCCCCCCGGCAGGCGTCCACGACCTCGTCGGTGAGCGGCGCGCCGTGGGCGTCGATCGCGGCTCCGCCGATCGCGTGCTCCTCCGTGGTGAGGTCGTCGACGAGGGCGCGGAGCACCTCGAGTGCGGCGGACGCCACCTCGGGCCCGATGCCGTCGCCGGGCAGGACGACGAGGTGGGTGCTCATCGCACGGCCTCCAGGTTGAGGCGGACGTAGTCGAGCTCGACGTCGTCGCCGAGCTGCGCGAGCACGCACTCCGTCGTCGCCTCGGGGTCCTCGTAGGTGCGCAGGCACACCGTGCGCAGGAAGGCGCGGGGGTCCTCGGGGCGCACGCCGACCGGCTCGAGCCAGCAGCGCGCCCCCGCGAACCCCGCGGCCAGGAGGCGCTCCTCGGTCTCCTCGGCCGTCGCGAACGTCCAGGGGCTGACGGGGGGCATGCCCGCCACCGCGCGGAAGCGGGCGAGGTTGCCCCGGCCGCCGCACTGCGCGCTCAGGCGCCCGCCCGGGCGCAGCGCGCCCGCGAGGCGGGCGAACAGGCGCGGGTGGTCGGGGACCCAGTGGAACACCGCGTTGGAGAACACGGCGTCGACGGGCGCGTCGAGCTCGAGCTCCTGGAGGTCGGCGCGCAGGACGGTGGCCCGGTCGCCCAGGGCCGCGCGGGCGTGGGCGACCATCGCGGGGTCGGCGTCGACGGCGACGACCCTCGCCGCGCGGTCGGCGAGCAGCGCGGTCACCCGACCGCTGCCGCAGCCCGCGTCGAGCACGGTCTCCGTGCCCGTGAGGGCGAGGCGGTCGAGGACGGCGTGCGCCCAGGCGACCTGCGGGTCGGAGACCCGGTCGTACGTGCCCGCATCCCAGGGGGGCTTCGCCCCCCTCTCGCCGACGCTCCGCATGGCCCTTCCCCCGGTGACGCTCACGCCGTCGCCAGCGCCGTCGTCACCGGGCCGCGGCGCTCGCGCTCACGCTCGAAGGCCGTGATGGCCTCCTCCTGCGCGAGGGTCAGGGCGATGTCGTCCAGGCCGCCGAGCAGCCGGTGCTTCGTCTCCGGGTCGATCTCGAAGCGCGCCTCGCCCCCGGGCCAGCGCACGGTCTGGGCCTCGAGGTCGATCGTCGCCTCGCCCGCCTGGGCGATCGCCCGCGCCTCGTCCTCGGCGAGCTCCACGGGCAGCAGGCCGATCTTCGTGCAGTTCGAGCGGAAGATGTCCGCGAAGCTCGGGGCCACGACGGCCCGGAAGCCGTAGTCCTCGAGCGCCCAGGGCGCGTGCTCGCGGCTCGAGCCGCAGCCGAAGTTGCGCCCGGCGACGAGGATGGGGTGGCGCGGCAGCTCCCAGTCGGGCTCCTGGGCCCAGTCGAAGAACAGGAACTCGCCGAAGCCCGTGCGCTCCACCCGCTTGAGGAACTGCTTTGGGATGATCTGGTCCGTGTCCACGTCGTCGCGCAGGAGCGCGGAGACGGGCCCGCTGATCGTGCTGACGGCCTGCATCGCCTAGCCCTCCCACTCGCGGATGTCGACGAAGCGGCCCTCGATCGCGGCGGCCGCGGCCATCTTCGGGGAGACGAGGTGCGTGCGCCCGCCCTTGCCCTGGCGACCCTCGAAGTTGCGGTTCGACGTCGACGCGCAGCGCTCGCCCGGGCGCAGGATGTCCGGGTTCATCCCCAGGCACATGGAGCATCCCGCCCCGCGCCAGTCGAAGCCCGCGGCGCGGAAGACCTCGTCGAGGCCCTCCCGCTCGGCCTGCGCCTTGACCTGCGCGGACCCCGGCACGACCATCGCGGCGACGTCGCCGGCCACCCGGCGCCCGCGCACGACCTCCGCCGCCTCGCGCAGGTCGCCGATGCGCGAGTTCGTGCACGAGCCGATGAACACCCGGTCCAGGCGGATGTCCTGGACGGCGGTGCCCGGGCGCAGGTCCATGTACTGCAGGGCGCGCTCGTCCCCCGCCGTGCGCGGCTCGGGCACCGCGTCGGCCACCCCGACGACCATCTCGGGCGTCGTGCCCCACGTCACCTGCGGGCTCAGGGCGGCGGCGTCGACCACGAGCTCGCGGTCGAAGGCGGCGCCGGGGTCCGTGCGCAGCGCGCCCCACGCCGGGTCGACCTCGCCGCCGTGCGCCTGGACCCAGGCGAAGGTCGTGGCGTCGGGCGCGATCATCCCCGCCCGGCCACCGCCCTCGATCGTCATGTTGCACACGGTCATGCGGCCCTCCATGGAGAGCGCCTCCACGGCGGGGCCGGCGAACTCGACGACGTGGCCCTGGGCGCCCGCGACGCCCATCCGGCCGATCGTGCCCAGGATGAGGTCCTTCGCGCTCACGCCGTAGCCCAGCGCGCCCTCGTAGCGGATGCGCATGGAGCGAGGCCTGCCCTGCACGAGGCACTGGGTGGCGAGCACGTGCTCGACCTCGCTCGTGCCGATGCCGAAGGCAAGCGCCCCGAAGGCGCCGTGCGTGGCGGTGTGGCTGTCGCCGCACACGATCGTCATGCCGGGCTGGGTCACGCCGAGCTCGGGGCCGATGACGTGCACGATGCCCTGGCGCTCGGAGCCCAGGGAGTACAGGGGCACGCCGAACTCCGCGCAGTTGCGCTCGAGGGTCTGCACCTGCACCCGCGAGAGCTCGTCGCGGATGCGCGCCGCCACCGTCGTGCCGTCCGTGGGCACGTTGTGGTCGGCCGTGGCCAGCGTGCGATCGGGCCGCCGCACCCGCCGGCCGGCGAGGCGCAGCCCGTCGAAGGCCTGCGGGCTCGTCACCTCGTGGACGAGGTGCAGGTCCACGAAGAGCAGGCCGGGGGCGACCTCGTGGGCCTCCCAGATCTTGTCGAAGAGGGTCGTCGGCTCCATGGGCTCCTCGTGGTGGTCCTAGCTTCGGCGCAGGCCGGCGGCGACGACCGCGAGCAGGCTCGCCTCGTCCTCGCCGGGGTTCTCGAAGTGGTGGGGCAGGTCGGCGTCGAAGGTCACGCAGTCCCCCGGCCCGAGCTCGTGGCGCTCCTCGTCGACCCAGAGGACGATGCGCCCCGACTCGACGAGGGCGACCTCGCGGGCGCCGGGCTCGTGCAGCGGCGGGTCGCCGGGCCCGCCGGTCGTCGCCCCGGGGGCGAGGGCGTGGCGGGAGAGCTCGGCGCGCTGGCCGGGCAGCGGCGGGGTGAGCAACTCGGAGCGGTGGCCGCGGCCGTTGTCGGTCTGGGGGCGCTGGTCGCCGGCGCGGGTGACGCTGACGCTGCCGCCCTCGTCGAGGCGAAGGAGCTGGCTCAGGCGCAGGTCGAGGCCCGACGCGATGCGGCTGGCCACGGTGAGGGTCGGGCTCGTCTCCCCGCGCTCGACCTGGGAGAGCATGGGAGCGCTCACGCCACTGCGCTGCGCGAGGTCGCGCAGGGAGAGGTCCATCCCCTCGCGCAGGGCGCGGACCCTCGGACCGAGGCTGGCGGTCACCCGTCGTACGCTATCACGGACATCCGTCTGCCCGTCAGCAACTCGGCCAGGAGGGCGAGCGACCAGCTCTCCTGGCGGCGGTGGCCGACGACCTGCACGGCGATCCCCGTGTCGCGCACCGCCCCCTCCCCCGGCACCCGCCAGCTTCCCGTCACGTAGAGCTGCGCGCCCGCGCCGGCGGCCGCGCGCACGAGCGCGTCGGTCATGGCGTCGGCCAGGGCGACGCGGCGCACGGGCGCCCCCACGCCGGCGGCGTGGCGCTCCTCACCGCCGAGGAGGACCCGCACGCGCTCGCGGACGTCGGACGGGGCGTCGGCCACGGCGGCCTTCGCCGCCAGGGCCCGGGGTGCGCGCAGGCCGAGGCGGTCGTGCAGCCAGGGGTTCGCCGCGAGGCCCAGGCGGGCGTCAAACGGGTCGTGGCAGGCGAGCACGGCGAGCCCGGGCGGCGGCCGGAAGCCCCACGAGCGATGCAGGACGAGCGCGTCGAGGCGCCGCGTGCGGGCCCAGCCCACCAGCTCGGGGGCGGGGTCGAGGGCGACGCCGACGCGCCCCAGGTCGCCGTCGGCCCCCTGCACGAGCTCCGAGCCCGGGCCGAGGAGCTCGTCGAGGACGGCGAGCAGCCCGGCGGCGTCGAGCGCCACCTAGGCGCTCAGCGCCTCCGGGGCAGGAGCCCGCTCGGGGGCCGGCGCGGTCATGCGCGCCTTCGCGAGGGCCATGCTCAGGGCGCGCACGTACGCGACCGCCGAGGCCTCGAGGACGTTCGTGGCCACGCCCTGGCCGGCCGCGCTCGCCCCGTCGACCTCGAGCACGACGCTCGCCTCCCCCAGTGCGTCCTGGCCGCCGGTCACCGCCTCGATGCGGAACTCGCGCAGGCGCGGCTCGCGGCCCGTCGCCGCGTTGATGGCGCGGAAGATCGCGTCGACCGGCCCGTCGCCCCCGCTCGTGCCCTCGACCTCGCCCCCCTCGGGGACGCGCACCGCCACCGTCGCCCGGGGCTCGCGGCGCGAGGAGGCGGCCACGTCGAACCAGACGAGCGCGTAGCCCGGCTCCTCCTCGCGCAGCTCGTCGGTCACGAGCGCCTCGAGGTCCATCGCCGTGACCTGCTTCTTCTTGTCGGCGAGCTCCTTGAAGCGCGCGAAGGCGGCGTTCAGCGCCTGGCCCGTCGGGCGGAAGCCGAGGTCCCCGAGCGCCTGGCGCAGTGCGTGGCGGCCCGAGTGCTTGCCGAGCACGATCTGGTTCGCGTCGAGGCCGACGGTGCGCGCGTCCATGATCTCGAAGGTCGTGCGCTCCTTGAGCACGCCGTCCTGGTGGATGCCCGACTCGTGGGCGAAGGCGTTGCGCCCCACGACGGCCTTGTTGGGCTGCACGGCGTAGCCCGTCAGGCGCGAGACGAGGCGCGACGTGCGCGCGATCTCCGTCGTCACCGCCCCCGTGCGCAGGCCGAGCGCCTCGCCGCGGGTGTGCAGCAGCATCACGAGCTCCTCGAGCGACGCGTTGCCCGCGCGCTCGCCGATGCCGTTGACCGCGCACTCGACCTGGCGGGCGCCGGCGAGCAGGCCGGCGAGCGAGTTGGCCACGGCCAGGCCGAGGTCGTCGTGGCAGTGCACGCTCAGGACGACGTCGCCCAGGGCGGGGACGAGGCGGTAGAGGCCCTCGAGGTAGGCGCGCAGCTCGTCGGGCGTCGTGTAGCCCACGGTGTCGGGGACGTTGACCGTGGTCGCGCCCTCCTCGATGGCGAGGGCGACGATCTCCGCGGTGAACTCGAGCTCGGCCCGGGTGGCGTCCATGGGCGAGAACTCGACGTCCTCGCACAGCTCCCGGGCCTGGGCCACGGCCGCCCGGGCGAGGCCCCGCACGTCGTCGCGCGTGCCCTGGAGCTGGTGGGCGATGTGGATGTCGCTCGTCGAGACGAACGTGTGGATGCGCGGGCGCGCCGCGTCGCGCACGGCCTCCCACGCGCGCTCGACGTCGGCGGGCTGGGCCCGGGCGAGGCCGGCGATGATGGGTCCCTCGACCTCGCGGGCGATGGTCTGCACCGCCTCGAAGTCGCCCGGCGAGGTGATCGGGAACCCCGCCTCGATGACGTCGACGCCCAGCCGCGCGAGCTGGTGGGCGATCTCGAGCTTCTCCGCCGTGTTCAGCGAGATGCCCGGCGACTGCTCCCCGTCGCGCAGCGTCGTGTCGAAGATGCGTACGTCGTCCACTGCCCTGTCTCCTTGCCCTCGGGTGCCTGCTCCGGTGTGGTTTCGCGGCTTCAGCGGCCGCCACGCATCGCTCCCCCTAGCGGGGGAGGAGGAGCAGTCGAAGGGCGAGAGCGGACGTCACGGACGCGGAGCGTACCAGCCCGGCATGATGGCCCGGTGCCCACCACCGGCCTGCCCACCGCCGACGCGCAGGACGACTTCCTGCGCGCGCGCCGCCGACGCACGCTCTCCCGGATCGCCACGGCGCTGCGACGCGACCCGGGCGACATCGACGTCATCGTCCCCTTCGACGAGGTCGTCGCCGCGCTCGGGCGGGTGGGCGAGCGCGACCTCGGGGTGCGCCCCATCCCCCTGGACTCCGTCGTGGGCACCGTCGACCGGGGCCGGGACTTCGACCGCGCGTTCCGCCCCACCTCCCCGCGCGTGCGCCCGCGCTGGGAGCGCATCGCGCTCGCCCGCCGCCGTGGGGAGTCCTTCCCGCCCATCGACGTCTTCCGGGTGGGCGAGGCGCACTTCGTGCGCGACGGCCACCACCGGGTGTCCGTGGCGCGGGCCCAGGGCGACGACACGATCGACGCGCGGGTCGTCGAGGTGCTCACCCGGGTCGGCGCCGACCGCGGCCTGCGGGTCACCCGACCTGCCCGTGAAGGGCCAGGACTGGCTCTTCCACGAGCGGTGCCGCTGCCCCCGGACGCACGCGTCCGCATCACCCTCTCCGACCCGTGGCGCTTCGGCATGCTCGCGGAGGGGGTCGAGGCCTGGGGCTTCCGGCTCATGCACCGCGACGTCGTGCTGCTCGATCGCGAGGAGGTCGCCCGCCGCTGGTACGCGGAGGAGTACCGGCCCGTCGTTGCGCTCCTGCGCGAGGCCACGCTGTTCGACCCCCGCCGCGAGACGGAGGCCGACGCGTACCTGCGCCTGTCCGCCGAGCGCTACCGGCTCATGCGCACGCAGGCGTGGAGCGACGAGGTGATCGAGCGGCTGCGCCGCGGGTAGGGCGCTGCCGTGAGCACCCCCGAGGACGAGGCCCCGCCGGTGCCCGAGGCGTCCCTGCGGCCCACGGAGCACGGGATCGTGCCGCACGGCGAGGGCTGGTTCGTGCTCAACGCCCGCGACGCGCGCTGGCTCGACGGGCGCGGTCCGGACGGAGGGCCCTCGCGCGGGGTGATCTGCAGGTGGGAGGGCGAGCCCGTGTTCCCGCAGGTCGGGATCAACGTCGCCGTGCTCGCACCCGGCGAGACGCGGGGCCTGTACCACTGGGAGGCCGATCAGGAGGACCTACTCGTGCTCGCCGGCGAGGCCCTGCTCATCGTCGAGGGCGAGGAGCGACGGCTGCGCCAGTGGGACCTGGTCCACTGCCCGGCCGGCACGCGCCACATCATCGTGGCGGCCGGCGAAGCGCCCTGCCTGCTCCTGGCCGTGGGCGCGCGCAGGCGCTCGAACGGTCCTGGCTGGGGCGCCTACACCGTCGACGAGACCGCCCTGCGCCACGGCGTGGGCGTCGAGCAGGAGACGACGGACGTCAGGGAGGCCTACGCGCGCTTCGGGGAGCGCCACCCCCACGCGCTACTCGCCGGAATGGCTCCCGCAGGAGGACCGGCCGTCGGGGGCGTAGCCCGCCCCCGACGGTGCTCCCCTAGCGGCTGCTGAGCGCGAGGTTCGAACCGTCGTGCGGGTCGAACAGGTGCAGCTTGCCCGCGTCCATCCACAGGCACGCGCGACCGCCCTCGCGGACGTCGCTCTCCGGGTTGAGCCGGGCGACGGCGGCGGAGTCCGTGCCGCCGGACGCGCTCGGCGTTTCGGCGATGCCCAAGTCCTCGGCGAGCTCGGCCGAGTCGACCTTGCCGCCCTCGAACTTGAAGTAGGCGTAGGTCTCCGAGCCCATGGACTCGACGACCTCGATCGGCGCCTCGAAGGTGAGGCCCTCGTGGCCCTGGGGGCTGAAGCGCGCGTCCTCGAAGTCCTCGGGGCGCACGCCGACGATCACCTCGCCGCCGCCCTGCACGCCCCGGGGCACCGGGGCCTCGCCGAAGGGCAGGCGGACGCGCCCATCCACGATCTGGCCACCGAAGAAGTTCATGGCCGGCGAGCCGATGAACCCGGCGACGAAGATGTTGCGCGGGTTGGCGTAGAGCTCCGGGGGGGTGTCGAGCTGCTGGAGCACGCCGAGGCGCATGACGGCGACGCGGTCGCCGAGCGTCATGGCCTCCGTCTGGTCGTGCGTGACGTAGATCGTGGTGACGTCGAGCTGCTGGATGCGCGAGACCTCCGTGCGCATCTGCACGTGCAGCTTCGCGTCGAGGTTCGACAGCGGCTCGTCCATGAGGAAGGCCTTCGGGCTGCGCACGATCGCGCGGCCCATGGCCACCCGCTGGCGCTGACCGCCCGACAGGTTCGCGGGCTTGCGGTCGAAGTGCTGGTCGAGGTCGAGGATGCGGGCGGCCTCCTCGACCTTGCGGTCGCGCTCGGCCTTGTCCACGCCGGCGAGCTTGAGCGCGAAGCCCATGTTCTCGCGCACCGTCATGTGCGGGTACAGGGCGTAGTTCTGGAAGACCATCGCGATGTCGCGATCCTTCGGCGAGCGCTGGTTGACGACCTCGCCGTCGATGCGCAGCTGGCCCTCCGAGATGTCCTCGAGGCCGGCGATCATCCGCAGGCCGTGGACTTGCCGCACCCCGAGGGGCCGACGAGGATCAGGAACTCGCCGTCACGGACGTCGAGGTCCATGTGCTTGACGGCCTCGTAGCCGTCGGGGTACCCCTTCGTGACTCCGTTGAGCTCGATCTCAGCCATGTGCCTCCTCGTCGAGCGATCGTAGCTGGATCGTGCGAGCTGCCTCGAAGCCCTCGAGGGCGGCGATCTCGCCCACGAGGGAATGGGGGACGGGCCGGTCGCTGCTGACCGCCATGACCGCCACGCCCGACCCTTCGCCCTCCTCGGGGCCGTGGCCGACGGCGGCGGTGCCGATGTTGATCCCCTCCGCGCCGAGCAGGGTCCCGATGCGGCCGATCATCCCCGGCACGTCGCGGTAGCGGAACAGGGTGAGGTGGCCCTCGAGCTCGAGGTTGAAGCGCTGGCCCCACGCCTCGAGGAGGTGCGGCCGGTGGCGGCGGCCGATCGTCGTGCCCGCGACGCGCTCGCCGCCCACGGTGACCCGGACGAGGTCGGTGAAGTCGCGCGCGGTCGTCGTCCTCGTCTCCGTGACGACGATCCCCCGCTCCTCGGCGATGGCCGGCGCGTTGACCTCGTTGACCTCCTCCTCCGTCTGGCCGCCGAGCGCGCCGAGGAGCACGGCGACCGCGAGCGGGCGGGTGTCGCGCTCGCCGATGCGCCCCGCGACCTCGACCTCCACCCGGTCGACCCTGCCCGCGAGGCCCGCCGCCAGCCGGCCGAGCCTGTGGCACAGGGGACGGAAGGGGCCGAGCAGCTCGAGGTCGGCCGTGGCGACGGCGGGCAGGTTGACCGCGGTGGTGACCGTCCCGCCGGTCAGCGCGGCGACGACCTGCTCGGCGGCCTGGAGGCCGGCCCGGTCCGTGGCTTCGGCGGTCGACGCGCCCAGGTGCGGGGTGACGACGACCTCGGGCCGGCCGAACAGCGGGTGGTCTGTCACGGGCTCGGTCCGGAACACGTCGAGCGCGGCGCCCGCCACCTGGCCGGCCTCGAGCGCCTCGCGCAGCGCCTCGTCGACGATGAGCGAGCCCCGGGCGACGTTGAGGATGCGCACGCCCCGCTTCATGCGGGCGAAGGCGGCGGCGTCGAGGACCCCCTCCGTCTCCGCGGTGGCGGGGAGGTGGAGGGTGAGGAAGTCGGCCACGGCGTAGACCGCATCGGCGTCCTCGGCGCGCTCGGCGCCGAGCTCGCGGAAGCGCTCGGCGGCCACGAGGGGGTCGAAGGCCACGACGCGCATCCCGAACCCGCGTGCCCGCTCGGCCACGAGCTGGCCGATGCGCCCGAAGCCGAGCACCCCGAGGACCTTGCCCTGGAGCTCCACGCCCGAGAAGCGCGAGCGCTCCCAGCGGCCGGCGACGAGCGCCGCGTGGGCCTGGGGCACGTTGCGGGCGAGCGCGAGCAGCAGCGCGAGCGTGTGCTCCGCGGCGGTGACGACGTTCGCGGCCGGCGCGTTGGCCACGACGATGCCGCGCTTCGTGGCCGCGGCGACGTCGACGTTGTCCACGCCCACCCCCGCGCGGCCGACGGCCCGCAGCCGCCCGGCACGGGCGAGCAGCCCCGCGTCGACCCGCGTGGCGGAGCGCACGAGCAGCCCCTCGAACGCGTCGATGCGGCGCTCGAGCTCCTCGCGCTCCCACCCCGTCCCCAGCTCGACGTCGAGGCCGGCGCCGCGCAGCAGCTCGACGCCCGGGTCGCCGATCCGCTCGGCGACGAGGACCCTCACGCCGGCGCGGGGACGCCCGCCTCGAGGAAGACCGCCTGCGCGGCGCCGACGCCGGCGCCCTGCTCGACGGGGTGGCCCAGGGAGGCGAGGGTCATCTCGAGCGCGCTCAGGGTGGTGAGCACGTCGAAGGCCCCGAAGTACCCGCAGTGGGCGAGACGCAGGACCTTCCCCTCGATCTGGCCCTGCCCGGCCAGGGCGGTGACGCCGAAGCGATCACGCAGGACGTCGGGCACCGTGGCGCCGTCCACGTCGGCGGGCAGCTCGACGACGGTGACGACGGTCGCGCGCTCGTCGGGGTCGCCGAACAGCTCAAGGCCGAGGGCGTGCACCCCGGCCCGCGTGGCCCGGGCGAGCAGGTCGTGGCGGGCCAGGACGGCGGCGAGGCCCTCGGCGTGGATCATCTCCAGGGCGACGTCCATGGCGGCGAGCAGCGTGACCGGCGGGGTGAAGGGCGAGTCCGGCGCGCTCTTGCGCTGGGCCCGGACGGTCGCCCCGAAGTCGAAGTAGAAGCGCCCGCCGGGGCGCTGCGCGGCGTGGTCGAGCGCGCGCTGGGAGGCGGCGACCAGGCCGATGCCCGGGGGCGACATGAGCGCCTTCTGCGAGCCGGCGGCGACGACGTCGACCCCCCACTCGTCCTGGCGCAGCTCCGTGGCGCCCAGCCCGGAGACGGCGTCGACGCAGAGCAGGACGTCGTGGGCGCGGCACACCTCGGCGATCCTCCGCACGTCGTGCACGACGCCCGTCGACGTCTCCGACAGCGTGGCGAAGCAGACCGCGACGTCGGGGTGCTCGCCGAGGCGCCGATCGACCTCCGCGGGATCCAGACGCGCGCCCCACCCCGGCTCGTAGGTCTGCGTGTCGGCCCCGAAGGCGTCGCACAGGTCGATCCAGCGCTCGCCGAACTTGCCGGCCGCGCAGGCCAGCACGGGGTCGCCGGGGCCCACCAGGTTGGCCACGCAGGCCTCCATCGCGCCGGATCCGCTGGCCGAGAAGAGCAGGACTTCGTTCGCGGTCCCGAACACCGCGGGCAGCCGCTCGAGCACGCGGGCGTAGAGCTCGACGCCGGCGGGGGACCGGTGGTAGACCACGGGGTGGGCCATGGCCTGGCTGACCTCGGGGGGCAGCGGCGTGGGCCCCGCCGTCATGAGGTACTGCTTGATGAAGGGGCCGGGCATCGGGCGGTCGAGGCTAGTCGTCGAACGAGGTGTCGATCCAGCTCATGTGGGAGCGAAGCTCGGCCCCCGTGCGCTCGACGGGCGCCTGCGCCTGCTCGGCGCGCAGGCGCTTGAAGCTCTCCTGGCCCGCGCGGTTCTCCGCGATCCACTCCCGGGCGAAGTCGCCGGACTGGATCTCGCCCAGGATGCGTTGCATCTCCGCGCGCACGTCGGGCCCGATGACCCGCTGGCCGCGCGTGTAGTCGCCGTACTCCGCCGTGTTCGAGATGGAGTAGCGCATGCCCGCGAGGCCCTTCTCGTACATGAGGTCGACGATCAGCTTGAGCTCGTGCAGGCACTCGAAGTAGGCCATGCGCGGGTCGTAGCCCGCCTCGACCAGGGTCTCGAAGCCGGCCTGCACGAGCGCGGAGGTCCCGCCGCAGAGCACGGCCTGCTCGCCGAAGAGGTCCGTCTCCGTCTCGTCCTTGAAGGTCGTCTCGATGACCCCGCCGCGGGTGCAGCCGATGCCCTTCGCGTAGGCCAGCGCGAGGTCACGCGCGCGGCCCGAAGCGTCCTGGTCGACGGCGACGAGGCCGGGCACGCCGCTGCCCTCGGTGAACTGGCGGCGCACGAGGTGCCCCGGTCCCTTCGGGGCGACGAGGGCGACGTCGACCTCCGGGGGGGCCTCGACCTCGCCGTAGTGCACGGAGAACCCGTGGCCGAAGAGGAGCAGGTCGCCCGGGGCCAGGCCGTCGCGGACCTCGCCCTCGTAGACCGCGCGGTGCAGCTCGTCGGGGACGAGCACCGTGACGACCTGACCGCGGCTCGCGGCGTCGGCCACGGGGAGCACCTCGAGGCCGTGGGCCCGGGCCCGCTCGGCCGAGGAGGACCCGTCGCGCAGCCCGACGACGACGTCCACGCCGGAGTCCTTGAGGTTCAGCGCGTGCGCGTGGCCCTGCGACCCGTAGCCGATGATGGCCACGGTGCGCCCGTCGAGCAGGGCGAGGTCGGCGTCGTCGTCGTAGAACATGGCGCGGGAGCCTAGGCGCCCCGGGTCGCTCAGGCCTCGGCGGCGGCCACGTGCGTGCGCGCCGGGAGCGCGACGGTGCCGTCCGGGGCCACGTGGGGCGCGAGCCGGGCGTCGATGGCCTCGCGCAGCTCGTCGCGCTGGGCGGGCGTGAGCTTGGCGACGGCGTCGTGCAGGCGCGCGGAGAACTCGAGCTGCGCGTCCCACCAGGCGTCGAGGTCCTCGAAGCGGAACTCGAAGCCGACCTGCTCGATCACGGGTGCGACGAAGCCCGCCTCCTCCAGGGCGGCCCGGATCGTCGCCTCCTCGCGCCAGGCGAACTGCCCGGGCTCGTCGCGCGGGGTCGGCGCCTCGGCGCCCATGCGCACGAGCTCCTGGTGGGGGACCGCGGACCACGGGTTGTCCTCGGGGTCCGTCCAGGCTGCGAGCGCGAGCCGCCCGCCCGGCCGCAGCACCCGCCGGGTGTCGCGCAGCGCGGCGGCGGGGTCGACGAGGAGCATGTAGCCCCAGCGGCAGAGCACGGCGTCGACGCTCGCCGCGGGCAGGTCGATCCACTCCGCGTCCATCGCCCTGAACTCCACGTTGTCCAGGCCGAGCTCCGCGGCCCGGGCGCGCGCGACGTCGAGCATGGGCTCGGCGATGTCCGTGGAGATGAGCGTGCCCGCCGGGCGCAGGAGCTCGGCGGCGAGGAAGCCCGTGTCGCCCGGGCCGGCGGCGAGCTCGAGCACGCGCTGGCCGGGCTGCGGGTCGATGGCCTCCACGAGCCAGTGCGAGACGGGGGCGGTGGCCGCCTGCAGGCGCGCGCGCTGCGCCGACCACCCGGCGGCCTGGCGCTCCCAGCGCTGCCGGGTCTCGTGGCGGATGTCGTTCGGGTCGGTCACAGGGCTCGACGCAGGAGCTTGCCGGATCCGGTCCGCGGAAGCTCCGTCGCGAAGACGACCGCCCTCGGGACCTTGAACGCCGCGAGGCGCGCGCGGGCGTGCCCGCGCAGCTCGGCCTCGTCGGCGCGCGCTCCCGGGCGCAGGACGACGGTGGCCACCACGGCCTCCCCCCACTCCGCGTCGGGACGGGCGTGGACGGCGGCGTCGGCGACCGCGGGGTGCTCGGCGAGCACGGCCTCGACCTCCGCGGGGGCGACGTTCTCGCCCCCGGTGACGATCGTGTCCGCCGCACGGCCCACGATGGTCAGAGATCCGTCCCCTCCGAGCGCGCCGAGGTCGCCCGTGTGCAGCCAGCCGTCCGGCGCGAGGGCGCCGGGGGCGACGGTCGGGCCGGCGACGAGCACCTCGCCGTCGGCGCCGAGGCGCACGCGGGTGCAGAACAGCGGCACGCCCCGCGTGGTCACCTGCGAGGCCGCCTCCGTGAGCCCGTAGGTCGTCGCGACGGGGACCCGGGCGGCGGCGGCGCGCGCGAGCAGCGCCGGTGGGGCGGGCGCACCGCCGAGCAGGACGGCGCGCAGCGCGGGCGGGGCCGCCAGGCCCGCGTCGAGCAGGCGGGCCAGGGTGGTCGGCACGAGCGACACGAGCGTCGCATCCCGTGCGAGGTCGGCGAGCACCGCCTCGGCCTCGAAGCGCGGATGCAGGAGGACGGTCGTCGCGCAGACCGCGCTGCGCACGAGGACGGACAGGCCGCCCACGTGGGCGAGGGGCAGCGCGCACAGCCAGCGCTCGGCCGGGTCGAGGCCGAGCGCGACGGCCGACCCGAGCGCGCTCCACAGGAGGTTGCCGAAGGTCAGCGTGACACCGCGCGGCGCGGCGGTGGTGCCCGAGGTGTGCAGCAGCACGGCGGGGGCGGCGAGGTCGTGCGGCGCGGCGGGGACGGGCGCGCCGGGCGCGAGCGGCGCGTCGACGACG
>JALYMR010000097.1 GCA_030773615.1 Actinomycetota bacterium | reverse complement strand
GCCCGCGCTCGACGCGCAGCGCCTCGACGGCGGCCTCGCCCACCGGGACGGCGCCCGCCGCGCGCAGCGCCTCCGCGACGGCCTCCGTGTCCTGCGCGGCGCACAGGACGTCGACGCCCACGTCGGTGGCCACGAGGCGCACGGGGTGCCCGGCGAGGTGCGCCGGGCGGTGGGCGTGCTCCTCGGCGGGGAGGTCCTCGGCGCCGGTGACGGCGCGGCCCCCGGGCCCGACGAGGGAGAGCAGCCCGGTCTGGAGGGTGCGCTTGTGCAGCTCGACGGCGAACCCGATCTTGTGGCGGCGGACCACGTCGAAGAGCGCCTGCAGGGCGCTGCGCTCCGTGTCGAGGAGCAGCTCCTCGTCGGCGTCGAGGATGCGCAGGTCGGCGAGCATCTTGCCCTTGTGGGTCAGCAGCGCCGCGTAGCATCCCGTGCCCGGGACGAGGCCCTCCACGTCGTTCGTGACCTGACCGGCGAGGAACGCCTTCGCGTCGGGGCCCGTGAGGGCGAGCTTGCCGCGCTCGGAGCGGTCGATCAGCCCGCACCCCTCGAGGAGGACGCGACGCTCGTCGAGCACCTGATCGGTCCGCGCCATCGATCTGAGGCTAGCCCTAGCATGCCCCGGGCCATGGCCCTCGCCGACGACTTCCAGGAGATCGTGGACTCGCTCCCCGACGACTGGACGGACCTCGTGCTCGACCTGCGCATCTTCGACGAGGCGCGCTACATCGAGGCGGCGAGCTTCATGGTGACGGCCAACGCGCAGCCCTACTCGCACTACGACTGGCACTGGAAGATCGTCGTCGCCCATCGCTTCGGGCACGCGGCGGCCGCGCCCGTCGTGCACGGAACGCTGCGGCTGCTCGACGAGGCGGGCATCGAGGGCGAGCTGCGGGTCACCGACGTCCGCGAGGGCCGGGTCGAGATCATGACGATGTGGGGGCGCCCCGAGTCCGTGCGCGAGAGCTTCCGCCGCATCCGGGGGCAGTAGGCGGGTGGCGCGCGTCACCGCCCTCGTCCCCGACCTGCTCTTCGGCTCGAAGGTGCAGGCCATGCTCGAGGACGCGGGGCACGAGGTCGAGCTCGCGTCGAGCGAGCCCGAGACCTGGGACCAGATCGCCGGCACGGACGTGCTCGTCGTCGACCTGACGACGGACGACGTCGACGCGGCGGTCATGGTCGACACGCTGCGCACGGGCGGCGAGCTGCACGGCGTGCGGACCCTCGGCTTCTACTCCCACGTCGACCAGGACACCCGGCGGCGCGCGGAGGAGGCGGGCTTCGACCTCGTCGTGCCCCGTTCGCGCATGGCCCGGGAGGGCGCCGCGCTCGTCGAGCGCCTCGTCACCGAGCCGCCCGCCGCCCCGCAGTAGCCGTGCGCCGCCGCGTCACGTTCTCGCGCAACGTCACGCTGTCGCTGTCGCGGACCTGCCGCTGCTTCTGCAAGTACTGCGCCTTCGCGACCCACCGGGCGCACCTGCGTACCCCCGACGAGGTCGAGGCCCTGCTCGACAGCGCCGCCCGGCGGGAGGTCAAGGAGCTGCTCGTCCTCACCGGCGAGCGCCCGGAGGTCAACCCCGAGGTGCAGCGGCGGCTGCGCGCCCTGGGCCACGAGGACTTCACCGCGTACGTCGTGTGGGCGTGCGAGCGGGCGCTCGAGCGCGGCCTGCTGCCCCACACGAACCTCGGCGTGCTGCCCCGCGAGGACCTCGCGCGGCTGCGCGAGGTGACCGCCTCGCAGGGCCTCATGCTCGAGTCGGTCGTGCCCGACCTCGTCGCGCACCAGGGCTCGCCGACGAAGCACCCCACGCGGCGCCTGGAGACGATCCGCGCCGCGGGGGAGCTGCGCATCCCGTTCACGAGCGGCGTCCTCGTCGGGATCGGGGAGGGCGAGGAGGACCGGATGGCCGCGCTCGAGGCCCTCGCCGCCGTCCACGCCGAGGGCGGGCACCTCCAGGAGGTCATCCTCCAGAACCACGTCCCGCACCGGCGCTTCTACGGCGAGGACGTGGGGGAGGTGGCCACGGAGGCCGCCGACGCGTTCTGGCGCAGCGGGCTGGGCGCCCACCCCAGCCTGTCGAGCCCTGCCTGGGCCTCCGAGGTCACGCTCGAGGACATGGTCCGGCTCGTGGCCGAGGCGCGCCGGCTGCTCCCCGGCGTCGGGGTGCAGGTGCCGCCCAACCTCGCGAGCTGGTGGCCCGAGCTCGTGCGCGCGGGGGCCACGGACCTCGGCGGCCTGTCGGCCAACGGCGACCACATCTCCCCCGAGCACCCCTTCCCGAGCCCCCATCAGGTCCGCAAGCGCCTGCAGGCCGAGGGGATCGCCCTCACCGAGCGCCTCTGCGTCTACCCCCAGTTCCTCGACCCCGAGTGGGTCGCCCAGGGCGTGCTCGACGTCGTGCGCCAGCGGTTCTGGAGCTTCATCCCGCGCAGGGGCTCGGGCCGCGGGGAGCAGCGCCCGGTGCGCGCGGACCTCGTGCCCGGCGCCATCGCCCGCGCCCGGGACGGCGCGGCCCTCGAGGCCGACGAGCTCACCGCCCTGTTCGCCGAGCGGCGGCCCGAGGCGGTCGAGGACCTCCGGCAGGCCGCCGACGAGCTGCGCGCGGAGCTCGCCGGGGACACCGTCACCTTCGTCGTCAACCGCAACATCAACGTCTCGAACGTCTGCGTCGTGGGCTGCGCGTTCTGCGGCTTCGGGCAGGGCAGGCGCTCCCCGGACGCCTACGAGCACGACCGCGAGGGGTTCGTCGAGCGTGTGCGGGAGGCCGTGGCCTACGGCGCGACGGAGCTCTGCCTGCAGTCGGGGATCCACCCCGACTGGCGCCTCGAGGACTACGAGGGTTGGCTGCGCCTGGCCCGGGAGGTCGCGCCCGCGCTGCACCTGCACGCCTACAGCGCGATGGAGGTCGACCACATGTGCCGCACCTCGGGCCTCGCGCCCGGGGCGGTGTTCGCCCGGCTGCGCGCGGCCGGCCTCGGCTCGACGCCCGGGACCGCGGCCGAGGTCCTGCACGACGGGGTGCGCGAGCGCATCAGCCCCAACAAGCTGCCCGTGGCGCGCTGGGTCGAGATCATCGAGGCCTCGCACCGGGCCGGCCTGCGCTCCACGGTCACCGTCATGTTCGGCCATGTCGAGGAGCCCTGGGAGCTCGCGGAGCACATGCGGGTCGTGCGTGCCCTCCAGGAGCGCTCCGGCGGCTTCACGGAGTTCGTGCCGCTGAGCTTCATCCCCTTCCACACGCTGCTCGGGCGCACGCACGGCGTGCAGGAGCTCTCCCCGGAGGAGAACCTGAAGCACACCGCGGTCTTCCGGCTCGCCCTGGGGCGCACGGTGGCGAACCTCCAGGCGTCGTGGGTGAAGCTCGGGCTCGAGCTGGCCACGGAGGCGCTGCGCTGGGGGGTCAACGACCTCGGGGGCACGCTCATGGAGGAGAACATCAGCCGCCTGGCCGGCAGCACCCACGGCGTCCGCCTCGATCCGGCAGACCTCGTGGGCGCCGCCCACCGCGCCGGGCGCCCCGCCGCCGAGCGCACGACCCTTTACGAGCGCCGGCGCGCGTACCCGCTGCCCGTCGCCGCCTAGCCGGGGACCCCGCTGCCCGTCGTGGTCGGCGCTCCGCGGGCGCGCGGGACCGGGATCGCGCTCGCGCTCGGTGCCATGCTCGCCATCCAGCTCGGGGCGGCGCTCACCGTCGGGCTGTTCGACGAGGTGGGCGCGGCGGGGAGCCTGTGGCTGCGCCTCGCCGTCGCCGCCCTCGTCCTGGTCGCCGTGGCCCGCCCGCGGCTGCGTGGCCGCCCGCGCCGCGACCTCGTCGCCGTCGTCGCGCTCGGCGTGGCCTCGGGCGGGCTCAACCTCGCCTTCTACGAGGCCATCGCCCGCATCCCGCTCGGGATCGTGGTGACGATCCAGTTCCTCGGGCCCCTGGGCGTCGGGCTGGTCGGCGCGCGGCGCCCGCGCGACGTCCTGTGGGTCGCGCTCGCCGGGGGCGGCGTCGCGCTGCTCAGCGCGGGGGAGGGCAGCGGCGACCTCGACCCCTGGGGCCTCGCCCTGGCCGCCCTGGCCGGCGTCGGCTGGGGCAGCTACATCCTGCTCACGAAGCACGTGGGCCGCGTGTTCGCGGGCGTGGACGGGCTCGCGCTGTCGATGGCCGTCGCCGCCGTCGTCGTCGCGCCCGCCGGGCTCGTCGCGGGTGGCGAGCGCCTCGTCGAGCCCGGCGTCCTGGTCGCGGGGGCCGCGCTCTCGGTGTTCCTGCTGGGTCCCTACTGGGCCGAGCTCGAGGCGCTGCGGCGCCTGCCCGCCGCGCCGTTCGGCGTGCTCATGAGCCTCGAGCCGGCCATCGGCGCCGCCTGGGGGTTCCTCCTGCTCGCCCAGGGGCTCGCCCTGGCCCAGGTCATGGCCATCGTCCTCGTGATGACGGCGAGCATCGGGGCGACCCTGAGCGGGCACCCCGAGATGGCGGAGGGCCCGCCGCCGACGTAGGGCGTCGGAGGACCGCCTGCGCCGCCGGGCCCCGCCGACGGCGGGACCTCAGCGGAACAGGTCCTCGGCCGGGGCCCGCAGCAGCGGGCCGGCCCCCGGGCCGTCCTGCGCCCGCACGTGGCGCCCGAGGCCGCGCACGAGCACCGCGGGCTCGCGGCTGGCCTTGCCCCGGGCGAGGTCGGCCGCGGCCGCGACCTCGTCGGCCACGGCGATCCACGTCGCCCGCAGCTCGCGGCCCGTGCTGTCCGTCCGCCCGCGCCAGTCGTCGAGGGGCGCGAGGCCGGCGACGCCGAGCGCCACGTCGACCTGGCCGTGACGCCAGGCCCGGCCGAAGGAGTCGGCCACGACGACGGCCGGCGCGGCCCCCGCGAGCGCGCGCAGGCGGGCGCGCAGGGCGCGCGCCGACGCGTCGGGGTCGCGGGGCAGCAGGACGAGCAGCCCGGGCGGCGCGTTCGAGGCGTCGACGCCGGCGTTCGCGCACACGAAGCCGTGGTGCGTGCGGCAGATGAAGACGCCGCGCTCGGACCGCACGAGCTCCGCCGTCTCGTCGAGGACGACCTGCACGTGCCGCGGGTCCTTCCCGTGCTCGACGGCGAGCGCCTCGGCGCGCGTGCCGGGCACCACCGCGTCGAGCGCGACGAGGCGGCCCTCGGCCTTCGAGACCACCTTGTGGGCGACGACGAGCACGTCGTCGTCGCGCAGCCGTCCTCCCGCGGCCGCCGCGATGAGGCCGGCGAGGTCGTCGCCCGGATCGACCTCGGGCAGGCCGGCGAGCGCCTCGACGCCGATCACGCGACCGCGAGCGCGAGCAGCTCCCGCGTGCGGGCGGCGCCGCCCCGCGCGTCGAGCGCGGTGCGCAGGGCGGCGAGGTCCTCCGGGCTGTCGACGTCGAGCGCCAGCGAGGGCACCTCCGCCACCACGCAGGTCAGGCCGGCGGCGGCGGCGGCGCGCTCGTGCCGGGCGCGGCTGCCGATGCCGAAGGCGGGCACGAGCGCGCCGGGCGGGGTGAGCACGAGCCCGTTCGTGCCCGTGCCCCAACGATCGGGCACGACGACGACGGAGCGGGGGGCGGGGGCCTCGTCCAGGAGCGCGTCGAGCTCGCTGGGATCCAGCGCGGGGCAGTCGCCGGGCAGCAGGACGGCGCGGTCGGCGGCGCGCACCCGTTGCAGCCCGAGCTTCGCCGCCGCGCTCTGGCCCGCCTCGCGCACGTCGCGCACCACGCGCGCCCCGTGGACGCGCGCGAGCGCCTCCGCCCGGGGCTCCGCGGTGACCACGAGGACCTCGTCGAGGCCGCGCACGCGGGCGGTCGCGGCGAGGACGTCGGCGACCATGGCCTCGGCCAGGGCGGGGCGGCCCACGTCGCCCGCCGCGTCACCGAGTCGGGTCTTGGCCGCCCCGAAGCGCTTGACGGGCAGGATCGCGACGGTCCGCACGGCCGGGTGACTCTAGGCGCTGGCCTCGGCGATCTGCTCGGCGAAGCGCAGCGTCTCGCGCGCGACGAGCGCGCGCGACGCCGGGTCGGTCATCAGCGTGTCGCCCTGCAGGACGGGCAGCTCGCCCGCGCCGCCCTCGTCGGTGACCATCCCGTCGAGGAGGTCCTCGCCGTAGAAGGTCGCCACTCCGTCGGCGTCGAGCGACACCCCCGCCCAGGCCAGGAAGGACTCCGTCGGCCCCTTGACCACGCTGCCGCCCACGATGGGCGACACGGCGACGACGGGGGCCGGGCTCGCCCGCAGGGCGTCGCCCATCCCCGGCACGGCCAGGATGGGGCCGATGGAGATCACAGGGTTCGAGGGGCCGACGACGATGGCCCGTGCCGCCGCGATCGCGTCGAGCGCCTCGGGGGGCGGTGTCGCCTCGGACGCGCCTCGGAGCTCCACGCCCTCCACCGGCCCCTCGCCGCGCTCGAGGATCATGAACTCCTGGAACGCCGTCCAGCGCCGGCGGGCGCGGACCCAGGTGCGCACGGGAGCGTCGGCCATCGGCAGCACCCGGGCGGCCACGCCGAGGGCGCCGGCGAGCTCCGCCAGCGTCTCCGTCAGCCGCGCGCCCTGCCCGAGGCGCTCGGCGCGCCGCAGGCCGATCGCCAGGTCGCGGTCGCCCAGGTTGAACCACGGGTCGGCGCCGAGCTCGCGCAGCGCGTCCATGACGTGGAAGGTGTCGCCGGCGAGTCCCCAGCCGCGGGCGTCGATGCGGTCGGCGAGCCAGAACAGGCACAGGTCCGGGTCGGGGGAGACGTGGGCCCCGTGGACCTCCACGTCGTCGCCCGTGTTCGCGATGACGACGAGCTCGTCGCCGACGACGTCGAGCATGCCCCGTGCGAGCTTCGCCCCGCCGGTGCCCCCGGCGAGCAGGACGACGGGGGCCGTCACCGCGGCTCGAGCGGCCGGAACAGGTCCCCGTCGGGGAGCCCGGTCACCCTGAGCCCGGCGTGCGTGCGGTAGCGCCCGTTGACCCCGATGAGCAGGGCGGTGAGGCTCTCGACGATCCGCGCCTGCTCGAGCGGCCCGACGTCCACGCAGCGAAGGCCCTCCACCCGGTCGAGCAGGGCGGCGACGCGCCGCTTGTCCTCGCGCCGCTGACCGCAGACGAGGACGTCCTCGTCGAGCGGGTGGTCGAGGTCCTGCAGCAGCGCCGCGCTCACCGTGTGCAGCGCGCTGACCACCCGCACCCCCTCGGGCACCATCTCCTGGGCCTGCTGGGCGGCCGAGCCCTGCCAGACGCCGAGGGTGCGCGTGGCCCGGCCGCTCACCGCGGCGGCGAGGGGCACGGTGGCGTCGACGACGAGCTGCCCGGCGCGCAGCGTCCCCCGCAGGTTCGTGAGCGTCTCGGAGTGGTTGCGGAACGGCACGCAGAGCACGACGACGTCGTGCGCCGCCGCGGCGTCGGCGTTCCCGAGGCCCGCGAAGCGTCCCTCGGGCACGGCCGTGGAGGCGCGCTCGGCGCTCTGCGCCGCCCGCGCCTCGTCGCGGGAGCCGAGCGTCACGGGCACCCCGGCCCGCCCCAGCCGGACCGCGAGCCCGAACCCGAGGGCGCCCGAGGCGCCGAGGATGGAGACGGGCTCGGGGGCGGCCACGGGGCGGCGGAGGTTACCCCGCCCGTCCGCCGGGAACCTGGACGTCGTGCGCGACGGCTCCGCCCCGCCCCCCTCGCACGTCGCCGGCCCGTCGCGCTACCGGGTCGCGCCCGGCGCCGGGATCCGGCTGGCCGAGCTCGACCCGGACGAGACGGAGGGCTACGGGGGCAAGGGCGACGTGCGCGACGAGCTCGCAGCGCACCGCGACCGGATCGCCGAGCTCCAGGCCCGGCTCTTCGCCGAGCAGCGGCGCAGCCTGCTCATCGTGCTGCAGGCGCTGGACACGGGCGGCAAGGACGGGGCGATCAAGGGCGTCTTCCGCGGGGTGAACCCGCAGGGCTGCCACGTGTGGTCCTTCCGGGTGCCGAGCGCCGAGGAGGCCTCGCACGACTTCCTCTGGCGCTACCACCACAAGGCGCCCGCGCGCGGCATGATCGCGATCTTCAACCGCTCGCACTACGAGGACGTCCTCGCCGTGCGGGTGAAGGGGCTCGTCGGGGAGGAGGTGTGGCGCCCGCGCTACGAGGCGATCCGCGACTTCGAGCGCGGGCTCGCGCGCGAGGGGGTCGTGCTCCTGAAGTTCTTCCTGCACATCACGCGGGACGAGCAGAAGCGTCGCCTCGAGCGCCGGATCCAGGACCCGGCGAAGCACTGGAAGTTCAACCCGAACGACCTGCGCGAGCGGGCGGCGTGGGACGACTACCAGCGCGCCTACGAGGACGCGATCAACGCGACGTCGACCGACGAGGCCCCGTGGCTCGTCGTCCCCGCGAACCACAAGTGGTTTCGCAACCTCGTCCTCGCGCGCACGATCGCCGACACGCTCGAGGCGCTCGACCCGCGCTACCCGGACCCGGTGCCGGACATCGAGCGCTTCGTCGTGCCTGCCTAGCCCTCCGGGGCCAGGCCGACCGCCTCGTCGCGCGACGCGGCCCAGCGGAACAGGGTCCTCCACAGCGGTGACCGCGAAGAGCCGCTGGACCTCCGGGGTGCCCCTGACGAGCACGAGCGGGGTGAGGCCCGGCGCCTCGGTGCGGCGCCGGCGCTCGGCGATGAGGGTGGCCAAACCCGTCGAGTCGATGAACGCGAGCCGGGAGAGGTCGAGGACGGTGGGGCCGTCGCTCGTCCCGAGGACTTCGCTGAGCCCGGGGGCGCCCGCGAGGTCGAGCTCGCCCGTGGTGACGAGCACGAGCACGTCGCCCTCGCGCTCGGCGCGGACCTCGAAGTCGGCGGGCGGCGCCGGCACGGGCCCGAGAGTAGCCGCGACCCCGGCGGGTAGGCCAGCCGCATGAGCGAGACACCGTCCGAGTCCCCGCTCGGGGCCCCCGCGCCCGAGCCCCAGCCGTCCGAGGTCGACCCGACCCCCGGGCCCGCCTCCGGGGAGGAGCAGCCCCGGGACAAGCCGCCGGACATCGCCCCCGACGAGGACGCGCCCGACCGCGCGGTCGCCTCCTAGGGCGCGGCGGGCTCGCCGAGGGTCGCAGGTGCGTCGCCGGCGGGTGCGCTGAGGGCGGAGTTGTGCGACGGGTCGCCGAGCGGCGCCTCGGCGCGCAGCCCTTCGACCTGCTCGTCGTCGGCGCCGGGGTGAACGGCGCCGGCGTCGCCCGGGACGCCGCGCTGCGCGGGCTGCGCGTCCTGCTCGTCGACCAGGAGGACTGCGGCGCGGGGACGACGAGCTGGTCCACCCGGCTCGTGCACGGCGGGCTGCGCTACCTCCAGCACGGCGAGGTGGGGCTCGTGCGCGAGTCCCTGCGCGAGCGCGAGCGGCTCCTGCGCCTCGCCCCGCACCTCGTCGCCCCCTTGCCCTTCCTCATCCCGGTCTACCGCGGGCGGGGCCGGGGACGGCTGACGATCCGGGCCGGGATGCTCGCCTACGACGCCCTGGCGCTCGACGGGAGCCTCCCCCGCCACCGCATGCTCGACCACGCGGGGGCGCTCGCGCACGAGCCCGGCCTGGAGCGCGAGGGGCTGCGGGGGGCGGCGCTCTACCACGACGCCCAGGTCGCCTTCCCCGAGCGGCTGGCCGTCGAGACCGCCCTCGCGGCCCACGACGCCGGCGCCGTCGTCCTCACCCACACGCGGATGCAGCGGCTCCTGTGCGAGGAGGGCCGCGTGGTGGGGGCGGAGCTGCGCGACGCCCTCGGGGGCGAGGTCGCCGTGGCCCGGGCGGCCGTGACCGCGAACGTGACCGGCCCCTGGGTCGACGTCACGCTCGGCTCGACGGCCGGGCTGCCCGAGCGACGGCTCGTCGGCGGCACGAAGGGCAGCCACCTCGTCGTCGCCCCCTTCCCAGGCGCGCCACGCCACGCCCTCTACGTCGAGGCCGGCGACGGGCGCCCGTTCTTCGTCGTGCCCTGGAACGGCCTGCTGCTCGTGGGCACGACGGACACCCGCTACGCGGGCGACCTCGACGACGTCGAGGCCGACGAGCGCGAGATCGCCTACCTGCTCGACGAGACGAACCGCGTACTCCCGGCCGCCGGGCTGCGACGCGACGACGTGCTGTACACCTACGCCGGCGTGCGCCCGCTACCCGAGCACCAGCAGGGCGACGAGGGGGCGATCACCCGCCGCCACGTCGTCCACGACCACGCCCCGGAGCTCGACGGGCTGATCTCCGTCGTCGGCGGCAAGCTCACCACCTTCCGGGAGCTCGCCCGCCAGGTCGTCGACCTCGCCGTGCGCAAGCTCGGGCGCCCGGCCCGACGGCCCCGGACGGCGGACCTCCCCCTCCCGGGCGGCGCGGGGGCCGACCCGTCCGGCTTCGCCCGGGACTTCCTGGCCGCGCACGCTCACGCGCTGCCCGAGGGGACGGCGGATCGGCTCCTGCGGCTCTACGGCACCCGGGCCGACGACGTGCTCGCCGTCGCCGCGGAGGAGCCCGCGCTGGCCGAGGTCCTCGACCCGTCGAGCGGCGCGCTTCGCGCCGAGGTCGTGCACGCGGTGCGGTCCGAGCTCGCCGTCACCCTCGACGACGTGCTCATGCGCCGCACGATGCTCGGGCTGGGAGCCTCGGCGGGGGTGGGCCCGGACCGGGCGGCGGCCGAGGTGGCCGTCGCGCACCTGGGCTGGTCGTGCGAGCGGGCGGCGGCCGAGGTCGAGCGCCACCGCGAGCGGGTGCGGCGCAGCCACGCGCGGTCGGCCCCCGCGGCGTGATCCGCTTCCTCACCGCCAGCACGCTGCTGCGCATCGCGGTGACCCCCGTGGTCATGGCGCTCGTGCTGGCCGACGCGCGCGGGCCCGCCGCCGTCCTCTTCGCCCTTGCCGCGGTGACGGACTACTACGACGGCTACCTCGCGCGGCGGTGGGGGCTGACGACGACCCTCGGCTCCTTCCTCGACACGACGGCGGACAAGCTGCTCGTCGCCGGCACCCTCATCGCCCTCGTCGCCGTGGAGCGCGGCTCGCCGTGGGTCGCGGCGATCATCGTCGGGCGCGAGCTCATGATCCTCGGCCTGCGCGCGCTCGTCGCCGTGGAGGGCGAGGTCGTCGTGCCCTCGCTGCTGGGCAAGTCGAAGACCGTCGTGCAGTTCGTGGCCATCCTCCTGGCCATCCTGCGCCCGGGCGACCCGCTCGGCCCGCTGCACCTCGACGAGTGGGCGATGCTCCTCGCCGCCGCCGTCACCCTGTGGTCGGGGGCGGACTACCTCGTGCGCTTCAGCTCGTCGCTGCGCGCGCTTCCCCTGCAGCGGTGAGCCGGGCGTTCGTCACCGGCGGGTCGGGCCTCATCGGCGGCGCCCTCGTCGACGCCCTGGTCGGCCGGGGCGACGAGGTCGTCGCGCTCGCCCGCAGCGACGACGCCGCGCGCGCGCTCGCCGCCCGCGTCGCCCGGGTCGCCCGGGCCGACCTCCTCGACGAGGGGGCCCTCGCGGAAGCGATGCGCGGCAGCGAGCTCGCCTTCCACGTCGCCGGGGTGAACACCCTGTGCACCACGGACCCGGCGGAGCTCCTGGCAGTCAACGTGGCGGGCGCGCGCGCCGTCGCCCGGGCCGCGGCACGCGCAGGCGTCGGGCGACTCGTCCACACCTCCTCGGCGGCCGTCCTCGGCGAGCCGGCCGGCGCCGTCGGGCACGAGGACTCGCCGCACCGCGGGTGGTACCTGTCGCCCTACGAGCGCTCGAAGCACGAGGGCGAGCGGGCCGTCCTCGCCGTCGCCGAGGAGGCGGAGGGGCTCGACGTCGTGTGCGTGAACCCGGCGTCCGTGCAGGGCCCGGGGCGCGCGGGAGGCACGGCCCGGCTCCTGCTCGCCGCCATCGACGGGCGGCTGCCCGTCGTCGTCGACACCCGCCTGAGCGTCGTCGACCTCGCCGACTGCGTCGAGGGCCACCTCCTCGCCGCCCGGCACGGCGCCCCCGGCCGGCGCTACGCGCTGTGCGGCGCCACCCTCACCACCGGCGAGGCGCTCGCCCTCCTGCGCGAGGTCACGGGCGCCACGGCACGCCCGCGGACCGTGCCCCCGGCGGTCCTCGTGGCGCTCGGGGCCGCGGT
>JALYMR010000096.1 GCA_030773615.1 Actinomycetota bacterium | reverse complement strand
GCGCTAGCGCCCGCCCTGCTCGCCCGGCGGCGGCCAGAGCCCGACGACCGCGAGCGCCGAGCGCGTGCGCAGCCCGTCGTGGTCCTGGGCAGGAGCAGGTCGCGCGGCGTCGGAGGTGCGGTCGGGGGCGCGCAGGGGGCGGGGCAGGCTGAGCTTGATCATGGCCCCCAGTCTATCGCACGCCTGTGCGATTATGCTCAGCGATTCGCGTCCTGCTCCTCCACGGCGCCCTCCCGCGCGGGCGGCGCGCCGCGGCGCAGGACGAACTCGTAGAGCGCGGCGCCGATGAGGGCGCCCACGATCGGGCCCGCGACGTAGGCGAACCAGGCCGGGAACTGGCCGCTGACGATCATCGGGGCGAGGGAGCGGACCGGGTTGAAGGAGGCGCCGGAGATCGGGCCGGTGGCGAGGATGCCGGCGGCGACGGTGAGGCCGACGCCGAGGCCCACGGCGGGGGTCACCGCCCGCTCGTCGGTGGCCGTGCCCATGACCACGACGACGAGCAGGAAGGTGATGATCACCTCGACGAGGAAGGCGGTCGCGTCCGACACGCCCTCGCCGGGCGCGGTCGCACCGAGCGCCAGCGGGCCGTCCGCGGCGTCACCCCCGAAGATGACGAGCGCGGCGATCGAGGCCAGGATGCCGCCGACGAACTGGGCGGCGAGGTAGGGCGCGATCGCGCGCGCAGGGAACTTGCCCACCGCGGCGAGCGCCAGGGTCACCGCCGGGTTGATGTGCGTGCCCGAGACGTGCCCGAAGGCGTAGATGGCGATGAGGACCGCGAAGCCGAAGGCCAGCGCGATGGCCACGAGGTCCTGGCCCTGGGTGGCCAGGATCGCGCCCGTGCCGAAGAAGACGAGCAGGAAGGTGCCGACGGCCTCTCCGGCCACGGCGCCCGGCAGCCGCGAGGGCGCGGCTCTCCCTCGTGTCCCCGGTGCGTCGGCCATGCCTGCTCCCCTCCGTTTGCTGTTGGCGCGCCCAGGCCCCTTGGCGGGGCCCGGTGCGGGCGTAGGATCGCACCATGTCGCTGTACGCCTTCGCGTGCCAGCGCTGCGACGAGCGGTTCGAGGCCCTGCAGTCGTTCGAGGCGCCCCCGCCGGCCTGCCCGGCGTGCGCCTCGCCCGACGCGCGCCGCCTCCTGGCGCCCTTCGCGGCCGGCACCGGCCGACGCGAGCCGTCCGGATGGACGCCCGCGGCGACCCGGCGCGACGCGCTGGGGGCGGCACACGGGCATCACCATCACCACCACTAGGAGGGGAACGATGGCTGACAGCAACCGCGGTGTGGCCTACATCGAGGCGGGCAAGGTCGAGGTCCAGGACATCGACTACCCGGGCCTGAGGCTCAGCGACGGTCCGGGGGTCCATCCCTCGAACGTCGACCGCGAGGCGCAGCACGGCGTCATCCTGCGCGTCGTCTGCACGAACATCTGCGGCTCCGACCAGCACATGGTGCGGGGCCGGACCACCGCGCCGCCGAACCTCGTCCTCGGCCACGAGATCACGGGCGAGGTCGTCGAGGCGGGGCGCGACGTGGAGTACCTCAAGGAGGGCGACCTCTGCTCCGTGCCCTTCAACATCGCCTGCGGGCGGTGTCGCATGTGCAAGGAGGGCCACACGGGACTGTGCCTGAACACGAACCCCGATCGCCCGGGCTCGGCCTACGGCTACGTGGACATGGGCGGCTGGGTCGGCGGCCAGGCGAAGTACGTGATGATCCCCTACGCCGACTGGAACCTCCTGAAGTTCCCCGACAAGGACCAGGCGATGGAGAAGATCCTCGACCTGACCATGCTGTCGGACATCTTCCCCACCGGGTTCCACGGCTGCGTGACCGCGGGCGTGAAGCCGGGATCGACCGTGTACATCGCGGGCGCGGGCCCCGTCGGCCTCGCGGCCGCCGCCGGCGCGCAGCTGCTCGGGGCCGCCGTGGTCATCGTGGGCGACCTGATCCCCGAGCGCCTCGAGCAGGCCCGCTCGTTCGGCTGTGAGACGGTCGACGTCTCGCAGGGCGACCCGAAGGAGCAGGTCACGGAGATCCTCGGGGAGCCCTGGGTCGACTGCGCGGTGGACGCCGTGGGCTTCGAGGCGCGCGGCCACGGCAAGGACGCGGAGCGCGAGCAGCCCGCCACGGTGCTCAACTCGCTCATGGACATGGCGGGGCCGGCGGCGAAGCTGGGCATCCCCGGCCTCTACGTGACCGGCGACCCCGGCGCTCCCGACGAGGCGGCGAAGGAGGGCTCGCTCTCCATCCGCATCGGCCTCGGGTGGTCGAAGTCGCAGGAGTTCGTGACCGGCCAGTGCCCGGTCATGCGCTACCACTTTCACCTCATGCGGGCGATCCTCAACGATCGCGTCCAGATCGCCAAGGCGGTCAACGCGACCGTGATCGACCTCGAGGACGCCCCGCGGGGCTACCAGGAGTTCGACAAGGGCGCGGCCAAGAAGTTCGTGCTCGACCCGCACGGCGACCTGCGCTCGCGCGGGATCACCGGGGTCGCCGCCTAGTCCCCGGCGCCGCTCGCCTCACCCTCGCCGGGCTCGGCCTCGTAGCCGAGCTCGGCGAGGCCGGCGAGCACCCGCAGCTGCGCCTCCTCGGGGTCCACGCCGCCGCCGAGGGTGTAGAGCGGGACGTCGAAGCGGGTGACCCCGCCCTCCGGGCGCAGGAAGCGCAGCACGAGCCTCCCATTGCCGCGGGCGACGTGGACGCGGGGCGCCACGGAGAGCGGGGGGAGCCCCGCGAGCCGGAGCACTAGCCGCTGCTGCCCGCCGCGATGCGCCGCAGGTCGAGCGCCCGGTCGAGCGTCCCCTCGTCGACGCCGTGGTCGCGGGCGACCTCGCGCAGCGTGCGCCCCGAGGCGGCCGCCTCCTTCACGATCGCCGCCGCCCGGTCGTAGCCGATGTGCGGGTTCAGGGCGGTGGCCACGGCCAGCGTGCCCTCCGCGGAGCGCTCGCAGCCCGCGAGGTTCGGCTCGACGCCCTCCACGCAGCGCGCGGCGAAGAGGTCGCTCGCGGCGGCGAGCAGAGCGATCGACTCGAGCAGGTTGCGGGCCATGAGCGGGATGCGGACGTTGAGCTCGAAGTTGCCCTGGCTGCCGGCGACGGTGATCGCGGTGTCGTTGCCCATGACCTGGGCGCCGACCTGCATGACCACCTCGGGGATCACCGGGTTGACCTTGCCGGGCATGATCGACGAGCCCTTCTGGAGCTCGGGGAGGTAGAGCTCGCCGAGGCCGGCGCGCGGGCCCGACCCCATCCAGGCCAGGTCGTTGGCGATCTTCGTGAGCGAGACGGCGAGGACCTTGAGCGCCCCGGACAGCTCGACGAGGGCGTCACGGCTGCCCTGGGCCTCGAACGGGTCCTCGGGCGCGAGGACCTCGAGCCCCGTCTCCTCCGTGAGGCGCGCACGCACGCGCGCGGCGAACTCGGGGTGGGTGTTCAGCCCCGTGCCCGTGGCCGTGCCGCCGAGCGGGACCTGCGCGACCTGCGGGAGCGCGTTCGTGATCCGCCGGCCGCCCAGGCGCACCTGCGCGGCGTAGCCCCCGAACTCCTGCCCGAGGGTCACGGGCACCGCGTCCATGAGGTGGGTGCGGCCCGACTTGACGACGTCGGCGAGCGCCTCGGCCTTGACCGCCAGGGCCGACTCGAGGCGCTCGAGCGCGGGCAGGAGCCGGTGGGTGGCCTCGTCGAGGGCGGCGAGGTGCACCGCGGTCGGGAACACGTCGTTCGACGACTGGCCCCGGTTCACGTCGTCGTTGGGATGCGCCCCCTCGCCGGCCAGGGCGGCGATGACCTCGTTGGCGTTCATGTTCGAGCTCGTCCCCGAGCCCGTCTGGAACACGTCGACCGGGAACTGGTCGTCGTGCTCGCCGGCGGCGATCTCGTCGGCGGCCTCGGCGATGCGCCGGGCGAGCTCGGCGTCGAGCAGCCCGAGCTCGCCGTTCACGCGGGCCGCGGCCGCCTTGATCCGGCCGAGCCAGCGGACGACCGGAACGGGGATCGGCTCGCCCGACACGGGGAAGTTCTCGACCGCCTTCGCGGTCTCGCCGCCCCAGAGCTGCCCGATCGTCGCCATCTCGCCCTCCCTCTCCGTCGCGTCGCGCCAACACGCTACCGGCCGGGCCCCGTCCTGCCGATGGCGTCGCATGACCAGCCTCTCGCGCCGGGCCCTGCTGCGCTCGGGCCTGCTCGCCGCCGGGACCCTGGCCTTCGGCGACGGCCTGTACCGCAGCGCCTTCGCCGCCGCCCCGGCCACCCCGGGCCCCGGCCCCTACGGCCGGCTGGGCGCGCCCGACAAGCACGGGCTGGCCCTGCCCGCAGGCTTCCGCTCGCGCCTCGTGGCCCTCGGCGGCGCTCCCGTGGCGGGCACGGGGTACCGCTGGCACGGGGTGACCGACGGGCAGGGGACGTTCCCGCTGCGCGGCGGCGGCTGGATCCTCGTGGCAACTCCGAGGTCGGGGGCGAGGGGGGCGGCGCGTCGTTGCTCACCTTCGGGCCCGACGGCAGCGTGCGCGGGGCGCGCCGCATCCTTGACGGCACCTCGCGCAACTGCTCGGGGGGAGCCACGCCCTGGGGCACCTGGCTGTCCTGCGAGGAGCACGCGAGCGGCCTCACCTGGGAGTGCGACCCGACGGGCCGGCGCGCTGCGATCGCCCGTCCCGCGCTCGGCACGTTCTGCCACGAGGCGGCGTGCGTCGACCCTCGCGCGCGCCGCCTCTACCTCACCGAGGACGAGCCCGACGGCTGCCTGTACCGCTTCACCCCGCGCGCTGGCCTGACCTGCGCCTTGGACGCCTCGAGGTGGCCCGCGTCGGTCCGGGCGGCGCGGTGTCGTGGGCGCGGTGCCCGCGCCGAACGAGATCGAGCGCGTCCCCACCCGCGAGCAGGTCGACGGCGCGGCCCGCTTCGACGGGGGCGAGGGCATGTGGTACGACAGCGGCACGGTGTACTTCACGACGAAGGGCGACGGGCGGGTGTGGGCGCTCGACACCGTCGCCGGGCGCCTCGCGGTCCTCTACGACAGCGCGCGGGCAAGGGGTCGCCGCTGCGCGCGGTCGACAACGTGTGCGTCGCCCGGTCGGGGGACGTGTACGTGTGTGAGGACGGCGACGACTTCGCCGTCTGCGTGATCACCCCGGAGCGCCGGGTGTCGGCCGTGGTGCGGCTCGACCCGGCGGTGCACGGCGCCCCCGGTTCCAACGAGACGACCGGCGTCGCCTTCGATCCCTCGGGCGCGCGCCTGTACCTCGGGGTCCAGCGCTCGTTCGGGTCGGCGCCGTCTACGAGGTGCGGGGCCCGTTCCGGGGCGCTACGAGCCGCAGAACGCGGCGAGCTCCCGCGCGACGCCGACGGCGTCGTCGTAGGCGATGAGGTAGCCCGTCCCGGGCAGGACGCGCAGGAGCGCGTCGGGCAGGAGGTCGAGCGCCTCCTCGGCGGCCTGGAGCGGGTGCCGGGGGTCCTCGTCGGCCCAGAGCAGGAGCACCGGGAGGTCGAGCCGGGGGTACGCGTCGAGCAGGGCGCGCTGCGCACCCTGCGGCCAGCGCCGGGCGGCGCGGGCCCAGGAGCGGGCGAGGTTCCCGTTGCCCCCCACGTCGGCCATCGCATGGCGCACGAGGTCACGCGCGGCGGGGTTGCCGCGAGCGGTGAGCGCCATCCCGCGCTCGGGGCGCAGGGCGAGACGGGCGGCGTGGGCCAGCGCGCGGTCGACGCCGGGGACCGACGCCGTCGCGGCGAGGGCGCGGACGACGTCGTGTGCGCCGTCGCCCCGCGGTCGGTGCAGCCGGTTGGGCAGGAGCACGAGCTTCGCCGGGCGCAGCAGCCCCGTGAGCGTGGCGTGCAGCAGGATCTGCGCGCCCGCCCCGTGGCCCGCCACGAGCGGCCGCGGCCCGCAGGTGTCGCGGCAGAAGGCGGCCATGACCTCCGCGAACCAGTCGAGCGTGTAGGGGTGGCGAGGGCGGTCCTCCGAGTCGCCGTGCAGGGGCAGGTCGGGCAGCACGAGCCGGTAGCGGTCGGCGAGGTGCTCCACGACGGGCTCGAACTCGCGGTGCGACAGCGCGGCCGAGTGCAGGAGGGCGAGGCCCGGCCCGGTCCCGGCCTCGCGGAAGGCGACGCGCGCCCCATCCTGGGCGTGGAAGAGCCGAAGCCTCAATGCCCAGCCTCAGGGGCATGGGGGAGCCGAAGCCTCAATGCCGAGCCTCAGGGGCATGGGGAAGGCGAAGCCTCAAGGCCTCGCGCCTCGCCTCAACCCAGCTCCCGGCCGGCCCGCAGGCCGCGGACGAGCGCGCGCTGGGCCGCGGGCGGCGCCCCCTCGAGCGCCGCGCTGCGCTCGAGGCGCCGGATGAGCTCGAGGTTGACCCCGTTCGTCTGCTCGGCGCCGACGCGCGCGGCGCCCACGAGGAAGCCGAGCTGCACGGCGGCTTCGGGGTCGCGCGCGGCGCGCCGCTCGAGGCGCTCGGCGAGCCGCGTCGCGATGAGCCCGAAGTCCTGGAGCTCCGCGGCCGAGCTCGCCCCGCTGACGCACTCCGACACCGTCGTCCCGTCGGGCAGCGCGACGGACCGGGGCGCGGCCGCGAGCGCCCGGTCGAGCGCCCGGGCCTCGAAGCAGAGGGGCGAGACCTGGACCTGCTCAGCGCCGCAGCCGCCGGCGAGGACGGCCGCGGCGAGGGAGGCCGCGGCGGGGGCGAGGCGGGCCGCCCGGGAAGGCACGGGGCCATCGTAGGGTCGCCCGGCCGGCGCCCACCCGGCTGGACGCCGAGATCCTGCGGTTCGCCGTGCCCGCGCTGGGCGCCGGATGCTCTGGCTCGCCCTCGCCCTCGGCGGCCTCGCGCTCGGGTGCCCGTTCCTCGCTGCTCGGCGCCGTGACGGGCGCGCCGTCCGGCGGGCAGTCTACGGTCCCGCCCCGAGATGGCCCTCGTCCCCGGCGACCTGCTCGCCCACCGCGCGCTCGACTCGCTCCTGCGGGCGGAGTCCGCCGTCCGCCGGCGGCTCAGCGCCGACCTCGAGCGGGAGGGCCTGTCGGCCACCGGGTTCTCCGTGCTCGTCGTGCTCACGACCGCCGGCGGCGAGCTCGAGCTGCGCACCCTGCGCGCCCGGCTGCGCACCTCGAAGGCCAACGCGACGGAGGTGGTGACCACGCTCGAGACGGGTGGCCTCGTGGCTCGCCGCCGCGACGGGGCGGACCGCCGAACGGCGACCGTGGCCCTCAGCCCCCTCGGCCGCGAGGTCGTCGACCGCCTGTTCCCCGAGCACACGCGCCGTGTCAGCGCCGCCTTCGCGGCGCTCGACGAGGCCGAGAAGCAGTCCTTCGCCGAGCTCTGCCGCAAGCTCGCCGCCTAGCCCGCTCGGCGCGCGCCCGGGTGCGAAGCTGACGCCTGGCCGCGCGGCGAGGCGGGCACACCCCGGGCATGGAAGCATCGACCCGCCCCCTCGCCCTCGTCACCGGCGCCTCGAGCGGCATCGGTCTCGAGCTGGCCAAGCAGTTCGCCTCCAACGGCTTCGACCTCGTGATCGCCGCCGAGGACGCCGAGCTCGCCCAGGCCGTCGACGCGCTCCAGGGCTTCGGCGGCCAGGTGCACGCCGTCCAGGTCGACCTCGCGACCCCCGAGGGCGTCGAGGAGCTCCACGCGCGGGCGACCGCCCTCGGCCGCCCGCTCGACGCCGCCGCGCTCAACGCGGGCGTCGGGCTCGGTGGGCCCTTCGTGGAGAACGACCTCGAGCGCGAGCTGGAGATCGTCGACCTCAACGTGCGCTCCCTCGTGCACCTGGCCAAGCACGTCGTGCGCGCGATGGTCGCCCGCGGCCAGGGGCGCCTCCTCATCACCTCGTCGATCGCCTCGACGATGCCGGGGACCTTCCACGCGGTCTACAACGCCTCGAAGTCCTTCGACCAGTCCTTCGCTCTCGCGCTGCGCCAGGAGCTCAAGGACACGGGGGTCACCGTGACCACCCTGATGCCCGGCCCCACGGACACGGAGTTCTTTGACCGCGGCGAGCTCACGGATACCCGCATGGGCGCGACGGACATGAAGGACGACCCGGCCGACGTGGCCCGTCAGGGCTTCGAGGGGCTCATGGAGGGCAAGGAGCGCGTGGAGGCGAGCTCGCTGACCACGAAGATCCAGGGCCGCGTGAGCCGCCTCATCCCCGACTCGCTCAAGGCGGCCGCCCACAGCAAGATGGCCGAGCCGGGGTCGGGCGGGTAGGCGGCCGAGCTACCC
>JALYMR010000095.1 GCA_030773615.1 Actinomycetota bacterium | reverse complement strand
CACCCGGCGAGGGCGCCGGGACGCGGGCGCGACGCGCGTGCGCGAGTAGCCGCGACCCCTACGCCCGGATGGCCCGGATCCGCGCCACGCCGAGCGCGCGCAGCCCGTACCCGATGCCCCTGCCGATCAGCTTGCGCAGCAGGACGACGGCGGCGACGACCGCCAGCGCGCCGAACGTGTCGAGGGACGACAGCCGCAGGAGTCCGCCGGCCAGGAGGAACTCCAGGCCGAGCGACAGGCTGGCCGCGAGCTCGGCGACGCCCGCGCGCCCCGCGGCGGGGACCCGCAGCACCCCGACGGCGATCACGACGAGGCCCATGAGCAGCGGGACGACCGCGAGCGCGGCGGCGCCCTCGGCCGCGCGCGTCACCTCGCGGGGTCCCGCTGCGCGGCCGGACGCGCGCCCGTCCGCCGATCGCTCTGCGCCGGATGCGCGTGCATCTCGCGATCGTCCTCGACGACGCGCTGGGCGCGTTCGAGCTCCTGGGCCAGGAAGAAGTTCAGGACGGTGCGGATCGCCGCGATGGCGCCGAGCTTGCCGATCTCGGCGAAGGTGGGGGACACGGCCGTGCCGAGGATGTCCGAGGCGAGCTGGAACTCAAGGCCGAGGGCCAGGAAGCGACCCAGGAGCAGGCGGATGCCCTCGTACGGCCGGGGGGCGGATGCGCAGCTCGGAGAGGACGTAGGCCGCGAAGGTCACGACCACCCCGACCCCGATGGGCGCGCCGATGACGTCGACGATGGGCAGCAGGACGTCGACGACGTCGCGGGCGAGCTGTTCGAGGTCCACGCGGGCAACGGGGGGAGCGCCGGGGCGCCGGGCCGGGGCTCGTGCGTCAGCTCAGCTGCCCCTCTCACTCCGCGCTGGAGAGCAGGAAGGCCAGGGCGAAGCCGAGCAGGGTCGCCAGGCCGACGAGCTTGCCCCCGTGCTGGAAGGACTCGGGCATCATCGTGTCGGCCAGCATCGTGAGGATGGCGCCGGCCGCGAAGGCCTGGATGAAGCCGACGAGCGCCGGCGAGGCGTCGCCCAGCAGGGCGTAGCCCAGCGCGGCGGCGACGGCGGAGGCGAGCGCGATCGCCGTCCACAGACCGAGGATCCAGGCGGGGGAGTGCCCCGCCTTGCGCAGGCCGGTGGCGGCCGACAGCGACTCGGGGACGTTCGAGAGGAACACGGCGGCGACGGTGGCCACCCCCACCCCGCCCCCGCCGAGCAGGCTCACGCCGATGGCGACGGACTCCGGGATGCCGTCCATGAGCGAGCCGAGGACGATCGCCCCCGGCGAGCCGTCCTCCTGCTCGCCGCCCGAGCGCTTGCGGTGGTTGGCCCCCCGGTGGTCGAGGAGCCAGTCCCCCGCGAAGAACGAGAGGCCCCCTGCGGCCAGGCCGAGGGCGAGGCCGACGGTGCCGCCGCGCCGGAAGGACTCCTCCGTGAGCTCGAAGGCCAGCGCGCTGATGAGCACGCCCGCCCCGAAGGCCATGACGAGCCCGATCGTCCGCTGTCCCGTGCGCACGCCGAGCCCGATCAGCGCGCCCACGAGCAGCGCGGCGCCGCCCACGAAGCCCCAGAACCCCGCCTCGAGCACGACGGCCGCCTACCCCGTCAGGCCCAGTGCAGCCCCGTGTCCTGGTCCGTCCCGGCGGGTCGCCGGCAGGTCGGGCAGTACCAGACAGCCTCGAGGGCGGTGCCGCAGACGTCATGGCGCGCCGACTCGGCGTCGCCGGCCTGGCGCGCGCCCCAGTCCGCGAGCAGGCGCAGCGCGCCCGCGAGGCCGCAACCCGCGTCCGTGAGCTCGTAGACGAAGCGCGGCGGGCGCCGCGAGTAGGGCTGGGCGACGGCGAGCCCCGCCCGCTCGAGCCGGCGAAGGCGCTCGGCGAGCACGTTGGGCGCGATCCCGCCCACCTGGCCCTGGAGGTCGCCGAAGCGGCGGGGGCCGTCGAGCAGCGCCGCGACGAGCAGGAGCGTCCAGCGATCGCCCACCGCGTCGAGCGCCTCGGCGAGCGCGGTGAGGTCGGATCGTCAGGAGCAGGGCATGCAGGACATCCAGCAGGCGGTCGCGAGTGCCGCCGACCTCGTGGGACCGGCCGTCGTGGGCCTCGGCCGCGGGTGGGCGCGCGGCTCGGGGGTCGTCGTCGAGCCCGGGCTCGTGCTCACGACCGCCCACGCCCTGCCCGGTGAGGAGGTCGCGCTGACCGTGGGCGGCCAGCGCGTCGAGGGGCGCGTCGCTCTGGCACCGACAGCGACCTCGACGTGGCCGTCGTCGCCGCGGACACGGGCGACGCCGCGCCCGTCGCCTGGGCGGCGGGCGACGACGAGCTCGACGTCCCGCTGGGCAGCCCGGTGC
>JALYMR010000094.1 GCA_030773615.1 Actinomycetota bacterium | reverse complement strand
CTGGGCAACGCCCGCGTCGACGCCGGCCTGCTCCTGGCCGTCGCCCTGCGCGGGGGGCAGGTCGCGGGCTGGCTGCGGGAGCGGGGGATCGACCAGCCCGCGATCCGCGAGCGCTTCGGCGCGCTCGTGCTCGGCGGGGAGGATCCGGAGGGGCCCTGATCGCGAGAACCTCGCGCCGCTGCGGGGCGCGTGCGCGGGGGTGCATCGTGGCGATCGAGCCCTCCACGCACGAGCCGCCGCGCAGCCCGCGGCATGCGCAGGCAGCCGCATCTGCCTGGCCTGCGACGCGTACGACGCGATGACGACGGACCGCCCCTACCGGTGGCGCCTGCCCTACCGGACCGCGGTCGCCGAGCTCCGGCGCGAGGCGGCCGGCAGTTCGACCCGCGGGTCGTCGCCGCGCTGCTCGAGGTGCTCCGGACGCACCCGTTGAGCGGCCCCGCGGCCGACGACGCGGTGCGCGCGGGGCGGAGTGGAGCCGCCCCGGGTCCGCCGGGGCGGGGAAGTACGATGCCCGGCCCTTCGACCCGCAGAGGAGGTCCACCGGTGGATGACGCCCCGGCCGTCGTCGGCATCAACCGCACCCAGGACGCATCCATCTCCGTCGCCCGCGGCCACTCCTACGTGGCCAGCCTCCAGAAGGAGCGCGTCACCCGGCGCAAGCACCACTGGGGGCGCCTCGGCGACCTGAGGGACCGCTACCTGCCGAGCTTCCCCGACCTCCGCGAGCCCGTCGACCTCGTCGTCGAGTGCTGGTCGTCGGACGACGAGGTCGAGCACCTCCCCGCCTACCACGAGGAGCTCCACGCGAGCCTGCGCTTCCGCAACGGCTCCCGGGTGGAGCGCGTCTCGCACCACCTCGCCCACCTCTACAGCGCGTTCTACCCCTCGCCCTTCGACGAGGCGGCGGTCATGGTCATCGACGCGCAGGGCAGCCGGGTGCGGGACGTCACCGAGCCGTTCCCCGGCCGGCCAGACGCGGCGCCGGACCTGCTCGAGGTCGCCTCCTTCTACCGCTGCGAGCGCGAGGGCGGGCGCGTCGAGTGCCTCGCGAAGCACCTGTGGGACGGCGACTGGGAGCGGCCCGTCGGGCTCGGGTGCTTCTACAGCCTGCTCACGCGGATGATCTTCCCCACGGGGGAGGGCAACGAGGGCAAGGTGATGGGCCTCGCGCCCTTCGGCCGGCCCGGCGCGCTCGGGATGCCCGAGCTCGTCGTCGAGGGGCACCGCGTGCTCATCCCCGACGCCTGGCTCGAGCTCTTCGCCGAGCGCGAGCGCTACCTGTTCCCGGACGGCGACGGCACGTCGATCGAGGCCAGCGCGAACCTGGCCGCCGAGGGCCAGGCGGCGTTCGAGTCCGCGCTGCTGCGCCTCACGGCCTGGCTTGCCGAGCAGACGGGCAAGGCGGACCTCTGCTTCGCCGGCGGCGCCGCGCTGAACTGCTCGGCGAACGGGCGGCTGCTGCGCGAGGCGTCGTACCGCGACCTGTTCATCCCGCCCAGCCCGCACGACGGCGGCACCGCGGTGGGCTGCGCGCTGTACGGGATGATCGAGTGCCTCGGGCGGCCCAGCGGGTTCCGCTGGTCGAACGACTTCCTCGGGCCGCGAGCGGACGAGGCGGCGCTCGAGGCGACGCTGCGGGCCGAGGCGAGCGACCTCGTCGTGGAGCGCCCGGACGACCTGCTCGACCGCGTCGTGGAGATCCTCGACCGCGGCGGCGTCATCGCCCTGCACCACGGGCGCAGCGAGTCGGGCCCCCGCGCCCTGGGCGACCGGAGCATCCTGGCCGACGCCCGGCACCCGCGGATGCAGGACCACATCAACTTCAACGTGAAGGGGCGCGAGTGGTTCCGACCGCTGGCCCCCATCGTGCTGGCCGAGGCCGCGCCGCGGATCTTCGACATCGACCGCCCCGCGCGCTTCATGCAGTTCGCCGCCGACGTGCGGCCCGCGTTCCGCGAGCAGCTGCCGGCGATCACCCACGTCGACGGCACCGCCCGCCTGCAGACCGTCGAGCCCGAGCACACCCCCTTCCTGCACGCGCTGCTCACCCGCTTCGAGGAGCGCACGGGCTGTCCCGTGCTCCTGAACACCTCCCTGAACGGCAAGGGCGACCCGCTGACGGAGACGCCCGCTGACTCCTTGGCCACCTTCCGCACGACGGAGATGCACGCGCTCGTCCTGCCGCCCTTCCTCGTCCGCAAGCCCGTCGATCCGCCGCTTCCGCCCCGCTAGCGCCGCTGCCGCCGTCGGCTGCTCGGGCGATGATCGAGGGCTTCCCCCTGCACCCGAGCGCCTTCCCGGGGGGCCAACTCGAGCTCTGCGTGTCGACGGACGCGCCGGCGTTTCGGATCGACCTCTACCGCTGGGGAGCGGAGCTCTCGCATCGCGCAAGCTCGGGATGGCTTGAGGGCCGGCTCGCGCCCCATCACCTGCCCCACCAGGACTGGTCGCGCGACAACCCGGGCCTCGACGGGGCCGAGCTTCCCGCCTGGCCGGTGCACGCCGTGCCCGTGCCCGCGGACTGGCCGTCGGGCGTCTACCTCGCCGTGCTCGTCGAGGGCGACGGCCGGGGGCGGGCGCGGGCGCCCGACCGCGCCCCGCCGCCCG
>JALYMR010000093.1 GCA_030773615.1 Actinomycetota bacterium | reverse complement strand
CCGCCACGGCCCCGGTCGGCCCCCCGGCGCCCGCCCCGGCGGGCGCTCGCCGTCCCGGGCACCCACGCCGCCGGCTGGGCTCGTGGAGGTCGGGCACCGGCGCGTTGTACTGCACGCGCCGCCCCCTCGCCCGGAGCGTCGCCCTAGGCCGACCGGCGCTCGCGCTCCTCGAGCCGCACGGCCGGCTGCAGGTGGCGGCCCAGGCGCCTGCGGGCGCTGGGGTCGTCGACCCGCGTGCAGTCGCGTCCCGCGGCCTTCGCGTAGTAGAGCGCGCGGTCGGCGCGCGCCACGAGCGCCTCGGGCGTCTCCTCACCGTCCCAGCTCGCCACCCCCGCTGAGCAGGTCTGGCCCTCGGGCGTGACGGCCCGCAGGCGGTCGACGGCCTCGACGGCCTTGGCGAAGTCCGTCGTGGGCAGGAGCAGGGCGAACTCCTCGCCGCCGTAGCGGGTGAGCAGGTCCGTCGCCCGCAGCTCGTGGGCCCAGCGGCGGGCTGCCTCGCGCAGGAGCGCGTCGCCCGCCGGGTGCCCGCGGGCGTCGTTGAAGGCCTTGAAGTGATCGAGGTCGAGCATGGCCACGGTGAGCGGCGTGCCGTGCCGCGCGGCGCGCGCGAGCTCGCGGGGCAGGGCCCGGTCCCAGACCCGGCGGTTGCCCAGGCCCGTGAGGGCGTCCGTGCGCGCGGCCTCCTCGGCCCGGGCGAGCAGCTCCCCGCGCTCGAGGGCCAGCGCGGCCGAGACGGCCACGAGCTCCACGAGGGAGACGACGTCCGGCGTCGGCTTCACCCGGCGCTGCCAGAGCAGGACGAGCACGCCGATGACGCGCCCGCCCCGGCACATGGGCTGGGCGAGGACGCTGACCGCGCCCGTGGACGCGACGAACTCGCCCAGCGCCCGAGACTCCCTGCGCGCGTCGGGGACCCACACGCGCTCGCCGCTGCGCAGCGCCTCCCCGGCCACGGACGCCTCGCGCTCCACGTCGATCGGGGCGAGCCGCAGCTCGGAGGGGCCGGCGACCGACCGCAGGTGCAGGCGCTGCCCGCGCGGGTCGGGCTGCAGGAGCAGCGCCCAGCGTGCCCCGGTCGCCTCGGTCGCCGCGCGCACGAAGCCCTCGCGCGGGTCCTCGGCCTCGACGAGCGTGCGCGTGACGCCGAGCAGCGCCTCCGGGCGGCGGCGGTTCGCACGGTCGTGCGCGCGCAGGGCGGCCGCCAGGCTCGCCGAGGTGGCGAGGAGCATGGCGTTCATGACCTTCGCGCCGGAGACCCGCACGAGGAAAGGCGTGCCCGCAGCGGCGTGGCGCCATGCGGCCGCCGAGCCCCGCGGGTCAGCCAGGCGCGAGGACCGCCGTCACGAGGCCGTCCGGCGTGTGCTCGGCGGCCTCGACGTCGGGCTCGAGCCCCAGGACCCGCAGCGCCTGGCTGGTGGCGGGGCCGATGGAGACGAGCCGGGGACCGCCGCGCAGGGCGTCGGGGCCGCCGAGCGCCGCGACGAAGGCGCGCGCCGCCGACGCCGAGGCGAAGGTCGCGTCGTCCGCCCCGAGCGCCGCGGTCCGGGCGGCGTCGTCGAGCGGCTCGGGCACGGTGCGGTACAGGGGCAGGACCTCGACCTGCGCACCCCGGGCGCGCAGCGCCTCGGGCAGCACGTCGCGGGCCTGCTCGGCGCGGGGGAGCAGGGCGCGGCGCACGGGGACGTCGCGCAGCGCCTCCACCAGCCCCTCGGCGACCGCGCGGTCGGGGACGACGTCGGGCTCGACGCCCCGCTCGCGCAGGGCCTGCGCGGTGCCGGGGCCGATCGCGGCGACCGTCGGCCCGGCGAGGGCGCGAGCGTCGCGCACGAGCGCGAAGAGCCGCTCGACGGCCGTCGGGGCGGTCAGGCACAGCAGGTCGAAGCGGGCGAGGTCGGGCAGCGCGGCGGGCAGCGGCTCCGTGCGGATCGCCGGCGCCTCCACGACCTGGGCGCCGAGCGCGCGCAGTCGCTGGGCGAGCGCGCTGGCCTGCGCCTGGGCGCGGGTGACGACGATCGTCCGCCCGGCCAGCGGGCCGTGGCCGAACCAGTCGAGCTCCTCGCGCAGCGCGGCCACGGGTCCGACGAGGGTGAGCGCCGGGGCTCGGACCCCCGCCTCGCGCGCCCGCCCGGGCAGCTCGGCGAGCCCGGCGAGGACCACGCGCTGGTCGGGCAGCGTGCCGCGCTCGATGATCGCCGCCGGCTCCTCGGCGGGCCGGCCCCCGGCGATGAGGCGCTCGGCGATGCGGGGCAGCGCGCGCACGCCCATGTAGAAGACGAGCGTCCCCGGGAAGGCGGCGAGCGCGGGCCAGTCGAGGGCCGTCTGCGCCCGGGGGTCCGTCTCGCCTCCCACCGACTCGGCCGACTCGTGGGCGGTCACGAAGGCGACGGCGCTCGCGACCCCCCGCTGGGTGACGGGGATGCCGGCGTAGGCGCTCGCGCCGACCCCGGCGGTCACCCCGGGCACGACCTCGAAGGGCACCCCGGCCGCGCGCAGCACCTGAGCCTCCTCGCCCCCGCGCCCGAACACGAAGGGGTCGCCGCCCTTGAGGCGCACGACGCTGCGCCCCGCGCGGGCATGCTCCAGGAGCAGGTCGTTCGTGCGGTCCTGGGGGACCTGCTCCCCGCCGCCGATCTTGCCCACGTCGACCACCTCGGCGTCCCGTCGCACGAGCGCGAGCGCCTCCGCGGGCACGAGCCGGTCGCAGAGCACGACGTCCGCGCGGGCGAGCAGCTCGCGCGCGCGGACGGTGAGCAGCCCGGGGTCGCCGGGACCGGCGCCCACGAGGTAGACCGTGCCGGGGGTCACGCCGCGCGCTGCGCCGCGCTCTCCGCCTCGCGCAGGAGCTCCCGCGCGCCGGCCGCGAGCAGGCGCTGGGCGCCGCGCTCGCCGAGCGCCTCGGGCTCCGCGGCGGGTCCCTCGAGCCGGTCGCGCAGCCAGGCCGACCCGTCGGGCAGCCCCACGAAGGTCTCGAGGACGAGCAGGCGATCGCGATCGGGAGAGTGGGCGGAGCCCGCCCGATCGCGAGCGGGGGCCCGCCGTCCTGCTCGTGGGGTGAGGTCGCCGGCCAGCGCCGCGTGGGCCCCGACCGGGGTGTGGCACGAGGCCCCGAGCGCACGCACCACCGCCCGCTCGCAGGCCAGGCAGCCCCATGCCTCCTCGTCGGTCACGCGCACCGCGGCCGCCCGCGCGGCCGCGTCCTCGGCCCGGGCCTCGAGCACGACGATGCCCTGCCCGGCGGCGGGGACGGAGTCGAGCGTGCCCTCGATGGCGTCGGCACGCCCGAGACGGGCGAGCCCGGCGGCGGTGAGCACGAGGGCGTCGACCTCGCCCGCGGCGAGCTTGCCCAGCCGGGTGTCGACGTTGCCCCGCACCTCCACGACGTCGAGGTCCTCGCGCACGGCGCGCAGCTGCGCGGCGCGGCGCAGGGCGCTCGTCCCCACCCGCGCGCCCGTGGGCAGCGCGTCGAGCGACGGCGCGCCGCACAGCGCGTCGCGGGCGTCGCCCCGGACGGGCGCCCCGACGAGCTCGAGCCCCTCGGGCAGCGCGGCCGGGACGTCCTTCGCGGAATGCACCGCGAGGTCGACCTCGTCGGCCAGGAGCGCGAGCTCGAGCTCCTTGACCCACTTCTCCTTGTCCGTGCGGGCCCGGTCGCGATCGCCCGTGGTGACCACGGGCACGATCTCCACCTCCTCGTCGCCCAGGAGCGCCGCCACCGCGCGGGCCTGGGCGAGCGCCATGGCGCTGCCCCGGGTCCCGAGCCGGATCACCGCGCGGCGCGGCGGGGCAGCGGGCGGACGTTGTCCGCGACGGCGTCGAGCGCCCCCGCGTCCGCGTCGCCGTCCTGCAGGCCGAAGAGCTCGCGGACGAGGTGCGCCCGTCCGTGCCGGCGGTCCTCGTCGAGGCTCTTGAGGCGGATCGTGGGCTCGTGCAGCAGGCGGTTCATGACCGCGCGGGCGATCGCCTCGACCCGGGCCAGGTCGCGGGCCGACGCGCTCTCCCAGCGCTCCGCGTTCTCCGCGAGCACCTGCTCGACGATCTCCGTGCCGTGACCGCGCAGTGCCGCGATCGTGGGGCTCACGTCGCGCTGGCCGAGCCACTCGGCGAAGCGCTCGATCTCGTCCTCCACGATCGCCTCCGCGCGCTGCGCCTCCTGCTCGCGCACGGAGATCGTGCGGGCGACCACGGCCTCGAGGTCGTCGATGTCGCGCACCGTGACGCCGGGCAGCTCGGTGCACGCGGGATCCACGTCGCGGGGGACGGCGATGTCGACGAGCAGCAGGGGACGGCCGTCACGGGCGCGCATGACCGCCTCGAGCTCCTGCACGCCGAAGATGGGGTCGGGCGAGGAGGTGGAGGACACGACGATGTCCGCCCGCTCGAGGTTGGTGGCCAGCTCGTCGAAGGGCACGACCTCGCCGCCGAAGCGCCCGGCGACCGAGCGGGCCCGCTCGGCGTGCCGGTTGGCCACGAACAGGGTGCGCACGCCGCGCTCGTGCAGCGCCTGCGCCGTGAGCTCGCTCGTCTCCCCGGCGCCGACGACGACGACGTGGCGGTCGGCGAGGTGGCCGATGACGTGCTCGGCGAGGGCGACGGCGACGGAGGACAGGGAGGCGTGCCCCTCGCCGAGGCGCGTCTGCGTGCGCACGCGCTTGCCCGCGGCGAGCGCGGCGCCGAACAGGCGGTTGACGAGCGGCCCCGCGGTGCCGGCGGCCAGCGCCGCCCCGTGGGCGCGCTTGACCTGGCCCTGCACCTCGGCCTCGCCGACGATCATGGAGTCGAGCCCGGCGGCCACCCGGAACAGGTGGCGCGCCGCGTCGCAGTTGGGCGGCGAGTACATGACCTCGGCGAGCTCCGTGGGCCGGATGCCCGCGCGCTGAGCGAGCGCGCCGAGGACCGCGGCCTCGCCCGCGACGGGGTCGCTTAGGACGACGGTGACCTCCGTGCGGTTGCAGGTCGACAGCACGACGACCTCGCGGACGGCCTCGTGGCCGTGCAGCGCGTGCAGGAACGCGGGGAGCTCGGCCTCGGCCAGCGCGAGGCGCTCGCGCAGCCCCACCGGCGCGGTCTTGTGCGAGACGCCGAGGATGAGGACCTCACCCATGCGGCCTCCACAGGCGACGCCGGGGGCGGAGCGCTGGCGGACGAAGCAACTCGCTCATGCGCGGACCTCCTCTTCCTCCTGCACCTCGGCGGGCTCCTCGCGCCGGCGGGCGGCGAGCTCGTCGAGCTCGGTCACCTCGCGCTCCAGGCGGGAGAGCTTGCCGGCCATGATCGCCAAGTAGACGAGCACGAGCCCGAGGAACACGAGGTAGGCGGCGGCGACGTAGGGGCCCGCGTCGTCGAGCGGGAGGGCGGGCATCGCTACAGGCTCGGGGCGGCGCTGCGTCGGGGGACGGGCAGCGGCTCGTCGCCGGTCAGGCGACGGCGCAGCGCGCGCAGCCGGAAGGTCGCCTGCTTCGACGCGAGCTCGTACTTCCAGAGCGTGACGAAGAGCAGCGTCATCCCGGCCAGCGCGAGGAGGAAGGTGAGCATCATCTCCCCGGGCATGCCCCCGGTCGTCGTCGCGAACGTCCGCGGGTGCACGTAGGCCTCGGCCATGCGCACGACGCCGAAGTTCACGGGCACGAAGGCGCCGGCCACCACGCCGAACACCGACGCGACGCGGGCCTGGCGCTCGCGGTCCTCGATGGCGAAGCGCAGGGGCTGGTAGGTCGCGTAGAGCAGGAACACGATGAGGAAGGAGACGAGCAGCGGCTCGTCCCACACCCACCACTGCCCCCACGAGCCCTTCGCCCAGATCGAGCCCGTGACGAGGACGCCCACGGCGAGCATGAGGGAGAGGTGGATGGCCACGTAGGCCCGCAGGTCCCAGCGCGGGTCGCGGGTCTGCAGGTAGCGCCAGGCCATGATCCCGCCGGCGACGAACCCCAGGAGGGCCACGATCCCCATGGGGACGTGGACGTAGAAGATCTTCTGGATGAAGCCCTGGTCCGCGTCGTTCGGGGCCCACAGGAAGGCCAGGGCGAAGGCGGCGGTGAGGGTCAGGGCAGTGGCGAGGGCGAGGGGTCGGAGGCCCTTGCCGAACATGGTCTCAATCCTCCAGGAGGGGGTCGAAGACAGCGTAGGCGATGGCGCCGAAGAGCCCATCGTAGAGCGCGAGGATGGCCAGCCAGCGCGCCTCGAGCGGCCCCGCGCCGCCCTGGGCGAGCAGCGGGGCGGTGGCCTGCGCCGCGGCGAGCACGACGGGGATGAGCAGGGGGAGCGCGAGCAGCGGGACGAGGAGCTCGCGGGCCCCGGTGCGCACCGCGAGGGCGGCCACGAGCGTCCCGATCACGCTCACGCCCACGTCGGCGAGCGCGAGCACGGCGAGCAGGCCGGGCAGGGCCGGCCACGGCGAGGGCCCGAGCAGCAGGAGCGCGAAGGCGGGCACGGCCACGAGCTCGACGGCGGCGAGGAAGGCGAGCAGGGCGAGCGCCTTGGCCACGAACATGGCCACGGGCTCGACGGGGGCGAGCAGGAAGCCGTCGAAGCCGCCCTGCTCGGCCTCGGCGACGAACAGCCGGTTGATGCCGAGCATCGCCGCGAAGAGGACGGTGACCCAGAGGACGCCGGCCGCGAGGTCGCCCTCCAGGCTGCGGCGATCCAGGCCGAAGTGGAAGACGACGAAGGTGGTGACGCTGAACAGCGCCATCGCCGGGACGGACTCCCGCGCCCGCAGCTCGAGGCGCAGGTCCTTGCGCAGGACGGCGAGGACGGCGGCCGTCACGCGTACAGCGCCTCGACGCCGGCGACGTCCTCGACGGGGCCGAGGAGGGCGACGGCGCCGTCGCGCAGGCCGAGGGCGAGGTCGGCGTCGCGCAGCGCCGCGTCCGGGTCGTGGCTCGTGACGACCCGGGTGCGCGCGCCGCCGGATCCGACGAGCGGCGCGAGGCGCTCGACCGCGGCGGGGTCGAGGTTCGCGAAGGGCTCGTCGAGGAGGAGCACGGCGGGGTCGTGGAGCACCGCGCGCGCGGCCGCCGCCCGTTGGAGCAGCCCGCGCGAGAGCTCGCCCACCGGGTCGTCGGCGCGCTCGAGCAGCCCGACCGCCGCCAGGACCTCCTCCACCCGCTCGCGGCCGACGCGGTGCAGCCGCGCGTGGTAGCGCAGGTTCTCGCGAGCGGTGAGATCGCGGTAGAGCAGGGGCTCGTGGCCGAGCAGGCCGACGGGGCCCTCGACCCGCACCCGACCCGCGTGCGGGCGCAGGAGCCCGGCGAGCACACGCAGGAGGGTGGACTTGCCAGCGCCGTTGGGGCCGAGCACGGCGAGCGTGGCCCCCGCGGGGACCGCGAGGCTCACCCCGCGCAGCGCCCGCCGCTCGCCGAAGCGCCGCTCGAGCCCGACCGTCTCAATGGCGGTGGTGGTGCGCGCCACTCTCGTGGCCCAGGAGCGCGGCCGCGTGCCCGAGGACGGGGGCGAGCACGGGGAACAGCTCCTTCACGGCGTTCGGGTTGCCGGGCAGGTTGACGATCAGCGTCCGCTCGGCCACCCCGGCCAGGCCGCGGGTGAGGATGCCCGTGGGCAGGTGGCGGGCCGCCTCGGCCCGCAGGGCCTCGGCGATGCCCGGCACGTCGCGGTCGAGCACGCCGATCGTCGCCTCCGGCGTCACGTCGTCGGCGGTCAGGCCGGTGCCCCCGGTCGTGAAGATGAAGGTGTAGCCCTCGTCGACGAACTTGCGCAGCCGGTCCTCGATGAGGGCCATGTCGTCGGGGATGACCTCCATGGCCTGCACGTCGGCCCCGGCGCCCTCGGCGAGCTCGGCGAGCAGCGGCCCGGACGCGTCCTCCGCCTCGCGGCGCGACACCCGGGTCGACACGGTCAGGACCGCGGTGCGCACGCGCGCCTAGGCCGGCGCCGCGGCGTGGGCCGCCTGGGCGGCGGCGATGAGGTCGCGCACCGCTGCGGCGTCACCCGCGCGCAGGAGCGCGATCGGGTCGGGCTCGCCGTTGACGATGGCCTCGAAGAACGCCTTGCGGTCCTGGTAGGTGGGGAGCGTCCCCTTGGCCCAGCCGCGGGCGTCGTTGAGCATGACCGCCAAGGTCGCGTACTCCTCGCCGAAGAGCTCCGTGACCTCCGTCTTCATCCGCTTGGCCAGCGCCGGGGAGGCCCCGGCGGTGGAGATGGCGATGGCCAGCGGGCCCGTGCGGACGACGGCGGGGAGGATGAAGTTGCACAGGGGCGGGACGTCGACGACGTTGACGAGCATCGCGCGGCGCTCGGCGTCCTCGTAGATCCCGATGTTCACGTCCGTGTCGTCCGTCGAGGCGATGACCATGAAGGTCCCCTCGAGGTCGCCGGGCGCGTACTCGCGGCGCTCCCAGGCGATGGAGCCCTCCGCGGCGAGCGCCTCGAGCTCGGGCACGGCCTCGGGGGCGACGAGGGTCACGGACGCGTCGCAGGCCAGCAGCCCCTCGACCTTCTCGAGGCCGACCTCACCGCCGCCGACGACGAGGCAGCGGCGACCCGTGAGCCGCAGGCACGCGATGTAGAACGGCGTGCTCAGCATGTCCTGCACGCAGGTCTGGTCGCAGACCCCGCGCTTGAACTGGCACACGCACTCCTTGCCGAGGTAGGCCTGGGCGGGCATTGGTCCCCACACAGTAGAGGCCCGTAGCGTGAGGGAGATGGCGTCGTACTTCACCGAGGGATCCCCGCTGCGACTCGTCACGCGCGAGTGGGTCGTGGCCTTCAGCGGCCCGCGCGCGCTGCTCATGCAGGCCGCCCACCCGCTCGCCTGGGCCGGCTTCTTCGCCCACACGGACCTGTTCGACGATCCCTACACCCGTCTGACGCGCACCGCCCAGGTGCTCGACCTCATCGCCTGGGGCGAGCGGGACGAGGCCGACCGGGTGACCGCCCGGGTGCGCGAGCTGCACGCGCGGGTGCGAGGCGTCCTGAAGGAGCCCGCCGGGCGCTACCCCGCCGGGACGCCCTACCGCGCCGACGACCCCGAGCTCCTGCTCTGGGTGCTCGCCACCCTCGTCGACTCGGCCGTGCTCGTCTTCGGGCGCTACGTGCGCTCGCTCTCCGTGCAGGAGAAGGACGCGCTGTGGCGCGACTACCGCGTCGTAGGGAGCCTGTTCGGTCTGCGCGACGAGGACATGCCCGCCGACTGGGCGGGCTTCGACCGCTACATGAACCGGATGCTCGCCTCGGGTGACCTCGAGGTCTCCGACCGCGCGCGCGAGCTCGCGATCGACGTCGTGATGCACCCGCCGCTGCCGCTCGTCGCCCGGCCGGTGGTCGAGCTCATCAACCAGACCACGATCGGCCTGCTGCCGCCCTCGATCCGGCGGCAGTACGGCTTCCGCTGGGATCCCCTGCGGCGGCTGGCCCTGCAGGGCGGCGCGGAGTACGCCAAGCGCGTCGTGCTCCCGCTCGCGCCCGAGGCGCTGCGGTACGTGCCGCAGTCGCGCGCGGCCGCCGCGTAGCGGCCGCTCACGCAGCCGCGCCCAGGAGCTCGTCGCGGGCGTCCACCGCGAGGTCCGGGTCGTCCGCGATGACGCCGTCCACCCCGGCGGCGAGGAAGGCGCGGATCTCCGCCGCGGGGTCGCCCTGGAGGTCCACGGGGAGGAAGGGCCGCTCGGAGCGGAACGTGTAGACGTTCACGAAGAGCCCGGCGCGGTGGGCGTCCTCCACGAGCCGGCTCGGCTCCGTGAGCCGCCCCTCCGCGTCGCGCGGGACGGCCAGGTTCTTGTTCGGGCCGATGCCGTCGGCGTAGGTGGCGATCTCGGCCAGGCCGGTGGGCGTGGCCAGGTCGCGGTACGTGCGCTCGTCGCCCGCCGCCTCGAGGTCGTACGGGCGGCCCGTGCCGCCCACGAGCTGCGCGAGGGGCAGCCGGGTCATCGTCCGCAGGCGACGCAGGTCGCCGGTCTCGAAGGACTGGATGACCACGGAGGCGTCGCGCGCCCGGTACCCGTTGTGCTCGAGGACCTCCACGAGGGGCGCCTCGAGGCCCAGGCCGAGGCTCGCGAAGTAGGTCGAGTGCTTGAGCTCGAGGTACACGCGGACGCCGCGGCGCCGGGCGAGGTCGAGGACCTCCTGCAGGGTGGGCACGGGGTCCTGGCCGTCGAAGGCGCAGTTCGCCGGGCGCAGCCGGGGCAGGCGCTCCGTGGCCCGCAGGGTGCGCAGCTCCGCGAGGGTGAAGTCCTCGCTGAACCAGCCCGTCATCGCCACGCCGTCGATGACCTTCGTCGTGCGCCGCTCCGCGAACTCGGGGCGGGCGCCGACGTCCGTCGTGCGCGAGATGTCGTTCTCGTGGCGGGCGACCAGCTCGCCGTCGCGGGTGGCCACCAGGTCGGCCTCGATGGCGTCGGCCCCCTGGTCGATGCCGAGCTCGTACGCGGCGAGCGTGTGCTCGGGGCGGTGGGCCGAGGCCCCTCGGTGCGCGATCACGCGCGGCAGCTCCGCGCCCTCCCCGAACTGCTCGGGGTCGATCCTCTTCGTCATGGTCGTGAAGCCAAGCGGGTCAAGGGGCGGAAGACCAGGGCGGGACACGGAACGTTCACCCCCCAGGGGGTTCTTCGCGGTGGCGGACCCTGCGGAGCTGCTCGACGCGCGCGGCGAGCGCCGCCTCGGCGTCGTCCGGGCGGTAGAAGCGCTCCCCCGCGAGCTCGTCGGGCATCGTCTGCTGGGGCGAGAGGTGGCCGGGGTGGTCGTGCGGGTTGTCGTAGCCCTGGCCGCGGCCGAGGGCCTTTGCCGCCGGGTAGGCGCCCGAGCGCAGGTGGTCGGGCGGGGAGGACGCGCCGAAGCGCCGCACGTGGTCGCGGGCGGCCCACCAGGCCCGGGCGGCGGCGTCGGACTTCGGGGCGAGGGCGAGGTGGATCGTGCACTGCGCGAGCGCGAACGCGCACTCGGGCATCCCCACGTGCTCCACCGCGCCGGCGGCGGCCACGGCCAGGGGCAGGACGCTCGGTTCCGCGCCGCCCACGTCCTCCGAGGCGAGCACGATCATGCGCCGGGCGAGGAAGCGCGGGTCCTCGCCGCCCTCGAGCATGACCGCCAGGTAGTAGAGCGCGGCGTCGGGGTCGGAGGCCCGGGTGGCCTTGATGTAGGCCGAGATGTAGTCGAAGTGCTGGTCGCCGGCGCGGTCGTAGCGCAGCGCCTTGCGCTGGAGGGCCTCCTCGGCGAGCGCGAGGGTGACCTCGGCGCCGCTCTCGCAGGCGAGCTCGAGGGCGCCGAGTGCGGTGCGCGCGTCGCCGGCCGAGCGCGCGGAGAGGAACGCGACCGCCTCGTCGGCCACGCTCACCCCCTGGCAGGCGCCCGCGGCGAGCGCCCGCCGCAGGACCTCCTCGAGCCCTTCGGGCGCGAGCGCCCGCAGCTCGTACACCCGGGCCCGGGAGAGCAGGGACGAGTTCACCTCGAAGTAGGGGTTCTGCGTCGTCGCCCCGATGAGGGTGACGAGGCCCTCCTCCACCGCGGGCAGCAGCGCGTCCTGCTGCGCCTTGTTGAAGCGGTGAATCTCGTCGAGGAAGAAGATTGTCGGCTCGCCGCGCCCCGCGCGGCGGTGCTCGGCGCGCTCGAGCACCGCCCGCACCTCGGCCCGCCCGGCCTCCACCGCGCTGAGCTCCTCGAAGTCGGCGCGGGCGTGGTGGGCCACGAGGCGCGCGAGCGTCGTCTTGCCCGTGCCCGGCGGGCCGTGGAGGACCATGGACGGCGGCCGCCCCTCGGCGATCGCCCGGCGCAGCGCGGTGGGCGCCGCCTCCGTGCCCAGCAGGTGCTCCTGGCCCACGAGCTCCTCGAGCGAGCGGGGGCGCATGCGGGCCGCGAGCGGCGCGTCGGCGGGCGGCCAGGCGGGGTCGGCGGGCGCCGGGCCGTCGGCGAGGGGGAAGAGCTGGTCGGTCACGCGACGACTGCGAGCAGCCCACCGAGGTGCAGGTGGTCGCCCGCTCGCAGGCGGGCCTCGAGCACGCGATCGCCGTTGACCCACGTTCCGTTCACGGAGCCGAGGTCGCGCACGACGCAGACGCCGCCGCGCACCGTGAGCTCCGCGTGGCGGCGGGACACGGAGCGCAGGGCGAGGACGACGTCGCAGCCCGCGTCGCGCCCGAGCAGCCACCGGCGGAACGGGCGGGGGCCCAGGACGATCTCCTGCCACGGGGGCTCCTCGAAGGCGATCCGCTCGGGGGCGCGGCGGCGCCACCCGAGCCCGTGCCGCGCCGGGAGGTCCCACAGGACGTCGTCGAGCTCGGCGGGCACCTCGGTGACGAGCACGTCCCCGACGCGGCGCTCGAAGGTCGACGGGCTGAGCTGCCCTTCGGCGAAGCTGCGCCCCAGGCGCGTCAGAGCTCCTCCCCGGACGGACTCGAAGGACCGGCGCACGGCGCCGCGAGCCTACCGTGCGCCGCGAACGGCGCCGCCGAAGGTCCGGGCGGGTCCGTCGGCTGGGACGCGAACGTCACGTCCCAGGACCGGTTTCTCGTCCCACCCCGCCTCGAGCGCGCCACAGGCTCGCCGCCGCGAGGTCGAGGCCCGGCGCGCAGCGCGACGGCGGCGACCGCCGCGCACAGCGGCAGGTTCACCCAGAAGATGGCCGGCCACGAGAAGCGGCTCACCAG
>JALYMR010000092.1 GCA_030773615.1 Actinomycetota bacterium | reverse complement strand
GTCCGCGAGGCCGTCGCCGGCGACCCGGGCGTGGTGGTGATCGCCGGCACCTACGCGGACGCCGCCCGCGTGCCCGCAGGGCCGCTCCCCCCGCGCCTCCTGCCCCTCGTCGCCCGCGCCGCGGGCGTCGGGGGCTGCCTGCTCGACACGGCCATCAAGGACGGGACCCGGCTGTTCGACTGGATCGCCCCCGAGGCGCTCGCGGCGCTCGTGGCCGAGGCGCAGGACGGGGGGCTCGAGGTGGCCCTGGCCGGCGCGCTCAGCCTGGACGACCTCCCAGCCGTCCGGGCCACCGGCGCGGACCTCGCCGGGGTCCGCTCGGCGGCGTGTCTCGACGGCGTGCGCAGCGCCGCGCTCGACGCCCAGCGGGTCCACGAGCTCTGCGCGGCCTGCGCCGCCTAGCGCGCGGCGGGGGCGGTCACGAGGGTGCCGACGGTCCGGGCGCCGTCGAGGACCGCGAGCAGGCGCTCGGGCGCCGCGCCGCCGATCACCCACGCCTCCACCCCCGCCCCGCGCAGGGCGGTCGGGAAGTGCTCGTCGACGCCCGCCACCCGCCCCGCCGCCCGCAGGGCCGCGAGCTCGTCGACGGTCAGGCGCGGGAGCGGCCCGTCCCGGGGCGGCCAGTCGAGGAAGAGGCCGTCGACGGCCTTGACGAGAACGAGCCGCCCGGCACCTGCCACCCCCGCGCACCACGCGGCGATCGAGTCCGAGGTGACCCGCCAGCTCGCCGGGAGCACGGCCGCCTCGCCCGCGAGCGCGGCGGGCAGGAGGACCGGGACCCGGCCGTGGTCGCGGTGATCGGCGGCCTGCGCGAGCTCCGCGCAGCGGACGCCGGCCGGGATCAGGTCGGCCAGGGCCCAGCCGAACTGGTCCATCGCGAGCAGGCCCATCTGGTGGGCGACCGACGGGCTCAGACCGAAGCGACGATCGTGCTCGCGCACGGCATCCGCGAAGCCCCCGCCGCCGGGGACGACGAGGAGCCGATGCCTGGAGGCCGCCTGCCCGATCGCCTGGCACAGCGCGCGCAGGGCGTCGTCGCCCGCGCCGCGCGCGAGCCCGCCGCCGACCTTCACCACGGTCAGCACGGGTCCCCCAGCCGCGCGGCGAGCAGCCGGGCGAGGGCGACCGCGGGGGCGGCCGCCCCGCCCGCGTCACCCCACGCTGCGGGGGGGTCGAGCACGGGCTGGCCCAGCCGCACGGCGACCTCGCGGGCCAGGAACGCGCCGGAGCCCAGCGCCACGACCGGCAGGGGACGATCGATGCGGTCGCTCACCCGGCGCGCCGCCGCCGCGAGCTGGCGCACCTGCTCCCGGTGCAGGAAGGCCGCGATCGCGTCGACCTCGCTCTCCCCGAGCTGCTCGAGGTCCGAGCAGACGAGGCGGGCGACCCGCTCGCGGGCGAAGTCCACCGTCGCCGGACGCCCGTCCGGGGTCGGGCAGGTGTACGCGGCCGGCTGGAGGTGCCCGAGGATGAGATGCACGTCGCCGCTGATCGCGAACTGCTCGGACGAGACGGGGCACCGCTCCCCAGCCACCGGGACGCGGTCGGCGATGGCCGCGAGGTTCGTGCGCAGGGCGCCGGTGTAGACGAGCTCGCCCGCCAGCAGCCGATCGAGGTCGGTCCTGCCCGCCGCCACCACCCGCCCGCCCGCCACCGGGATGAGGTCGGCGGTCGTGCTGCCAACGTCGAGCAGCAGCGCGTCGCCGTGGGTCGCCGCCACCTCGAGCGCGCTGGCCACCCAGTTCGCGGCGGCGACGTCCAGCGCCCGCGCGCGGGCCACGGCCGGTGGGACGAGCTCGCCGAGCGTCGTGAGGACGAGCAGGGGGGCGCCCGCGACCGCCGCCGCGGCGGCGTCGAGCACGAACCCCACGCCCTCGCGCTTCGTGCGGAAGGCGTCCGAGAGCTCCGCGGTCATGGTCACGGCGACGGCGTGCGGCACGCCCTCCGCCACCTCCGCGATCACGTGGCGCAGCAGGTCCGCCAGCGCCTCGCGATCGCGCCACACCTCGAACGGCCGGGTGACGACGCGCGCCGGGAGGGCGCCGCGGGGGTCGACGCGGGCGGCCTTCGTGTTCGCGCCGCCGATGTCAAGGGCGATCACGGGTCACCCACTGGTAGCGTCGCCCACCTGCCCGGCGGCGGCGCACCCCTGCGAGTTGTCCCGGTCATCGATCTCAGCAACGGTAGGGCGGTGCACGCCGTACGCGGCGAGCGGGAACGCTACCGACCGCTGCGCAGCCGCCTCGTCGCCGGGCACGACCCCGTGGAGGTGGCGCGGGGGCTGCGCTCGCGGCTGGGCCTGGACGAGCTCTACGTGGCCGACCTCGACGCGATCGGGGGGCGGGCGGGGCACGACGACGTCCTCGTGACGCTCGCCCGCGAGGCACGCGTGATGGTCGACGCCGGAAGCGCCGACGTGCCGCGGGTCCGGGAGCTGCTCGACCTCGGGGTCACCCGCGTGGTGATCGGGACGGAGACCCTGGCCGAGGCGTCGGCGCTCGGCCGGCTGCGCCGCGCCCTCCCGGCCGTCCCCCCCGTCCTCAGCCTCGACCTGCGCGCGGGCCGGGTGCTCTCCCGTGACGCCGCGCTGGCCGGCCTTCCGCCCCTGGACGCCCTCGCGCTGCTGGCCCCGGACGTGCGGGAGGTCATCGTGCTCGACCTCGCCCGCGTCGGCTCGGGCGCGGGCCCCGACCTGGGGCTGGTGCGCGAGATCCGCGCCCGCTTCCCCGCGCTCGCGGTGCTCGCCGGCGGTGGCGTGCGCGACGCGGGGGACCTCGCCGCGCTGCGAGCCGCCGGCGCCGCCGGCGCGCTGGTGGCGAGCGCGCTGCACAGCGGGGCGATCGGCCCCGAGGAGCTGCCGCCCGCGTCGGGCCTCACCCGCCGGGCACCAGCGTCTCGAGGTGGGCGATGAGCGCGCCGGCGACGTCGACGCCGGTCACGCGCTCCAGGCCCTGCCAGCCGGGGATGCCGTTGACCTCGAGCACGTACCCGCGACCGTCGTGGGCCTCGAGGAGGTCGACGCCCGCGTAGTCGGCGCCGACCGCCGCGGCCGCGCGGACGCAGAGCTCCTCCTGCTCGGGGCTCAGCCGAGCGGGACGTGCCTGCGCGCCGCGGGCGAGGTTCGCCCGCCAGCCGGTGCCGACGCGGGCGATGGCGGCCAGCACCCGGTCTCCCACGACGAGGGCGCGGAGGTCGCGCCCGTCGTGGCGCAGCGTCTCCTGCAGGTAGTAGACCGCCCGCTCGACCTCGAGCGCCCGGAAGACGCGGTGCGCGACGTCGGGGTCCTCCAGCCGGGTCATGCCCAGGCCCATGGCGCCGAACAGGGGCTTCAGGATGACGTCCCCGCCGAGCTCCGCGAACGCCCGCAGGGCGTCGTCACCGCGCTCGCAGGCGACGGTCCGGGGCGTGGGGACCTCCGCCCCCGCGAGCAGGACGGAGGCGAGGAACTTGTCGACCGTGCGCTCGATCGCGTGCGCGCTGTTCACCGTGCGCAGGCCGCCGGCGGCCAGCGCGTGCAGCGCGTCGAGCCGGAAGACGACCTGCTCGAGCGACCCGCGCGGGAGGCCGCGCACGAGGACGGCGTCGCACGAGCCCAGCCCGAGGTCGCCCGCTGTCAGGGCGACGCCGCCCGTGATGCGTCCGGTCATCCGCGTCACCGGCGCGAAGTGGACGTCGTGGTCGCGCGCGCGCAGCGCTCGCTCCAGACGACTCGCGTGCCAGGTGCCGGTCGATCCCAGGATCGCGACGCGCAGCCGCCCGCGGCTCACCCGCGAGCGCCCCGCGGGTCGGCGCAGCTGCCCAGCGCTAGCCCCAGAAGGAGCGCTCGAGGACGGCGAGATCGACGCGGCCGCCGTGGAAGCTGCGTCCGCTCGCGACGCTCGTGAGCCTGACCTCGGCGGGGCTGAAGAGCATGGGGTCGATCTTGTAGAAGTCGAACTCCGCGGCCGCGAGGATCGCCCCGAACGGCTGGCCGTAGTCGCCCGAGGCCGAGGCGGGCATCCGGGCCGCGAGCTCCTCGAGCTCGCCGTCGTCGGCGTCGATCGTGAGCTGCACCTGCCCGCCGTAGAGCACCGCGTCGTTCGTGCGCCCGAGGGCCTCCCCGTCGTCCTCGGCCACGGGAGGCAGCGGGCAGCTGCCGAACCCCGCGACGACGCGGCGGACGTCGAAGTCCAGCGCGTGGAGCTTGTGCAGCGCGGTCTCGACCACCCGGGCCGCGACCTGCACGCCGCCGGCGATGCTCGCGGTGGGCGCGAAGAGGAGGGTCAGCGACGAGGGGGCGACGCCGGCGCGCCGGGCCAGGTCGTCGGCGACCTCGCGCGGGGGAGGCTCGCGCGCCTCGAGGCACAGGACGGCGACGCTCGCGCGCTCATCGACGCCGAGGTCGTCGAAGAGCTCCTCGCCCCGGATGAGCGCCCGGGCGGGCCCGCTGCCCATGGCGAAGTAGCCCTCGCGCTGGACCCTCCACCCCGCGTACTGGGAGCCCAGGCAGGCGAGCGCCGGGTGGTCGGTGGTGACGGTCAGCGCCGGAAGCCAGCGGCCCTCGACCACGAGCGGCGCGAAGGTCACCTCGCCGAGGCCGCCCAGGCAGATCTCCGCGAACCGCCGTCCCGTCGAGAGCCCCCCCGGG
>JALYMR010000091.1 GCA_030773615.1 Actinomycetota bacterium | reverse complement strand
ACCCCGGGGTCGGCCGGCGCGCGGACGAGGCGGGCGCCGTGACGGGCCGCGGCGAGCTCCGCCTCGGCCAGGGCGTCGGGGTGCAGGTCGGCCCCGACCACGAGCGTGGCCCCCGGCCCGAGCACCGCGAGCTTCTCGCGGGCGATGGCGGCGATGGTGTCCCCGAGCCAGCGGGTGTGCTCCAGGTCGACGTTCGTGAGCACGACGACCCCGGCGTCGACGACGTTCGTCGCGTCGTGGCGCCCGCCGAGGCCCGCCTCGAGCACCGCGACGTCGAGGCGATGTCCCTCCAGGGCCACGAACGCTGCGGCGGTGAGCGCCTCGAACTGGGTCACCCGGTCCTCGCCCAGCCTCCGCTCCACCCCCTCGGCCGCCTGCGCCGTGCGCGCCACCGCCGCGGCGAAGGCGTCGTCGCCGAGGTCGGCGTCCCCCACCCGGATGCGCTCGGTGAACGAGACGAGGTGCGGCGAGAGGTAGCCCCCCGCACGCAGGCCGTGGCGTTCGAGGATGGCCGCCGTCATGCGCACCGTCGAGGACTTTCCGTTCGTGCCCACGACGTGGACGAGCGCGGGCGCGGGCGCGGGGTCGCCGAGCGCCGCGAGCAGCGCGCGCATGCGCTCGAGGCCGAGGCGCATCCCGAACATCTCGCGCGAGAGCAGCCAGCGCTCGGCTTCCCGCGCCGTCCACCTCGCGGGCGGGGAGGCCGCGCGGCTCACAGCGCGTCGAGCTCGGCCCGCAGCCGCTCGAGCTTCGCCCGCTCGGCGTCGACGACGGGCACCGGGGCCTTGCTCACGAAGCCCTGGTTGGCGAGCTTGCCCTCCGCCCGGGCGACCTCGCGGCGAAGCTCCTCGCGCTTGGCCTCCACCCGGCGCTCGGCGGCCTCCACGTCGATCGCGTCGGAGGGCAGCACCTCCACGGTGATCCCCTCCCAGCCCAGGGCGGCGACGGGCGCGCCGCCGTCCGGGGTGACCCGCACCCGGGCGAGGCGCTCGACGAGCGGCACGACCTCCTCGACGCGGGGGTCGTCGACCCGCACGGGCAGGACCGCGCCGGGGCGCACCCCGGCCCGCTCGCGCCAGCTGCGGACGGCCTGCACGAGCCCGGTGGCGGTGCCGACGAGCCCCTCCGCCTGCTCGTCGCGCGCGCCGCTCGACGCGCGCAGCGTCGCGCAGGCCAGCAGCCCGTCCGTGCCGGGCAGCGCGTCCCACAGCTCCTCGGTGACGAACGGGATAACCGGGTGGGCCATGGACAGCGTCTCGCGCAGGACGTAGAGGAGCTGCGCGGAGAGCGCCTCGTCGACCTCGCGGCCCTTGACGAACTCGAGGTACCAGTCGCACAGCTCGCCGTAGACGAAGTCGTAGAGCCCCAGCGCGGCCTTCGCGAAGTCGTAGCCGTCGATGCGCTGCTCGAGATCCGTCCGGGCCACCGCCAGGCGCGAGAGGATCCAGCGGTCCTCGACGCAGCGCGGGGCGGGCGCGGGCTGCACGTCGTCGCGGACGTGCAGCAGGGCGTACCTCGTGGCGTTGAACAGCTTGTTCGTCAGCGCGCGGCCCTGGGCGACCTTGTCCTCGCTGAAGCGCACGTCCTGCGTGGTCGACATGGCCAGCAGGCCGAACCGCACGGCGTCCGCCCCGTAGGCGGGGAACTCGCCGCCCTCGGCGAACACGGGCGGGCGCGGCCCGCCGTCGATGAGGTCGAGCGGGTCGATCCCCGTCCCCAGCGACTTGCTCATGCGCCGCCCGTCGGGGGCCTGGATCACCGGGTGGACGTAGACCTGCTCGAAGGGCACGTCGCCGGTGAACCGCAGCCCGAGCATGACCATGCGGGCCACCCACAGGAAGAGGATGTCGCGCGCCGTGGAGAGCACGTCCGTGGGGTAGAACGCGCGCAGCTCGGGCGTCTCCTCGGGCCAGCCCAGGGTGGCGAAGGGCCACAGCGCCGAGCTGAACCAGGTGTCGAGCACGTCGGGGTCGCGCCGCCACCCCTCGCCCGCGGGCGGCTCGAGGCCGACGTGGGTCTCGTCGCCCCGGTACCACACGGGGATCTGGTGGCCCCACCACAGCTGCCGGCTGATGCACCACGGGCGGATGCCCTCGAGCCACTCGACGTAGCGCCGGGCCTGGGCCTCGGGGTGGATGCGCACCCGCCCGTCGCGCACGGCGTCGATGGCCGGGGCCGCGAGCTCGTCCATGCGCATGAACCACTGCAGGGAGACGAGCGGCTCGATGCGCTCGCCCGAGCGGTGCGAGAAGGGCACGGTGTGCTCGTAGGGCTCCGTGCCCCGCAGGGCGTCCTCCTTGCTCAGGGCGGCGACGACGGCGTCACGCGCCTGCAGGGTGGGCAGGCCCTCGAAGCGCGGGCCCGCCCCGGCGGTCAGGCAGCCGTCCTCGCCGATCACGGACAGCTCGGGGAGGCCGTGACGGCGGCCGATCTCGAAGTCCAGGGGATCGTGCCCCGGGGTGATCTTCAGGCAGCCCGTCCCGAAGTCCGGCTTGACGGCCTCGTCGGCGATGACCGGCAGCCGGCGGCCCGCGAGGGGCAGCACGACCTCGCGGCCCACAAGGTCGCGGTAGCGCTCGTCGTCGGGGTGCACGGCGACGGCGACGTCGGCGAGCATGGTCTCCGGACGCACGGTGGCCACGACGACCTCCCCCTCCCCGTCGGCCAGTGGGTAGGCGATCGCGTACAGGGTGTCGACGACGCCCTCGCGCTCCTCCACCTCGAGGTCGCTGATGGCCGAGCGGCTGCCCGGGTCCCAGTTCACGAGGTAGTGGTCGCGGTAGATCAGCCCCTGCTCGTGCAGGGCGACGAACACCGTGGCCACCGCGCGCGCGTAGGCGGGGTCCATCGTGAAGCGCTCCTCGGCGAAGTCGCAGGTCGCGCCGAGGCGCTTGAGCTGCTCGACGATGCGGCCGCCGTAGTCGTCGCGCCAGCGCCAGACGCGCTCGACGAACCCCTCGCGCCCGAGCTCCTCGCGGGTGCGCTCCTCGCGGCGCAGCTCGCGCTCGACCTGCGTCTGCGTCGCAATCCCCGCGTGGTCCGTGCCCAGGACCCACTTCGTCCGCTGCCCGCGCATCCGGTGCAGGCGCACGAGGCAGTCCTGCACGGCGCCGTTGAGCGCGTGGCCCATGTGCAGCACGCCGGTGACGTTCGGCGGCGGGATGGCCATGGAGAACGTCTCCCCCGGAGAGCCCTCGGGCTCCGGGTGCCCCAGGCCGGAGGCCAGCCACCGCTCCACGATGGGCGGCTCGGCCTCCTGCGGCACCCAGCGGGTGCGGGCGGCGAGGTCGCTCAGAAGCGCCGTCCCCTGCGCATGGCCAGGCGGCGGGCGAGCGGCAGCAGCTCGCGGCCGAGGCTGCCCGGCTCGAGCCGGGCCAGCAGGCGCCGGAACTCCTCCTGCTCGGTGGGCCCGAGGTTCGTCCGGCGCCCGCGGCTCTGGCGCAGCAGCGCGGTCAGGCGCGCGCGCTCGTGCGGCTCGAGGCGCGACCAGCGGTCGCGCAGGAGCATCGCGAGCTCGATGGCGACGGCGAGGGGGATGCGACGGAGGATGGGCAGCATGTGCGCCGCATCCTAGGCTGCGGCGGTGCCACCCAGGCGAGACGAGGGCGCCCGGCCGGCGCCGGCCTCCCTGGTGGCGCTGGCCACCTGCGCGGAGCTGCCGGCGGGCGATCCGGACGACCACGGGCTGCCCAGCGCGCTCGCGGCGCACGGCGTCCGGGCCCGGTGGCACGTCTGGGACGATCCGGTCGTCGACTGGTCGCGCTTCGACGCGGTGGTCGTGCGCTCCACGTGGGATTACCAGCTGCGGCGCGACGCCTTCCTCGCCTGGGCGGCCGGCCTGCCGAGGGTCCTCAACCCGCTCGACGTGCTCGCGTGGAGCACGGACAAGTCCTACCTCGCCGACCTCGCCGGGGCGGGGCTGCCCGTCGTCCCCAGCGCCTTCGCCCCTCCCGGCGCGACCCCCGACCTGCCCGCCGCGGGCGAGCTCGTCGTCAAGCCGTCGGTGTCGGCGGGCTCAAAGGACACCGCTCGCTTCTGCGCGACCGACCGGGCCGCGGCCCTCGCGCTCGTCGGGGCCATCCACGCGAGCGGTCGCACGGCGATGGTCCAGCCCTACCTCGCCTCGGTTGACGCGCGCGGCGAGACCGCGCTCGTGTACCTCGACGGGGCCTTCTCGCACGCGGTCCGCAAGGGTCCGCTGCTGGCCGCGGGGGTGCAGCCGACCGACGCGCTCTTCGCCGCGGAGGACATCACGCCCCGCCGCGCCACCGGGCAGGAGCGGGCCGTCGCCGACGAGGTGATCGGCGTCGTCGCGCAGCGGTTCGGCGCGCTCGCCTACGCCCGCGTCGACCTCGTGGCCGGCGCCGGCGACCGTCCCGTCGTCCTCGAGCTCGAGCTCGCCGAGCCCTCCCTGTTCCTCGCGCACGACCCCCGCGCGACGGAGCGCCTGGCCGCGGCGATCGCGCGGCGCGCGGGCGCCGCTAGGCCGACTCGGCCCGCCGCTGCACGGGCTCCTCGGGCGCGGCCTCGGTGACGAGGGTGGGCGGGTTGCCCCGCTCCACGGTCTCCTTCGTCACCACGCACTTCTTCACGTCGCGCCGCGAGGGCAGCTCGAACTGCACCTCGAGCAGGATCTCCTCGAGGATGGACCGCAGGCCCCGCGCCCCCGTCTCGCGCACGATGGCCCGGTCCGCGATCGAGTTCAGCGCGTCGTCGGCGAACACGAGCTCGATCCCGTCGAACCAGAAGAAGCGCTGGAACTGCTTCACGAGCGCGTTGCGCGGCTCAGTGAGGATCTGGATGAGGTCGGCCCGCGTGAGCTGGTGCACCGCGCTCGTGACGGGCAGGCGCCCGATGAACTCGGGGATGAGCCCGTAGTTCACGAGGTCCTCGGGCAGGCACTGCTCGAACACCCCGCCCGCGTCGCGCTCGACCCGGGAGGCGATCGGCGCGCTGAAGCCGACCCCCCCGGTCCCGATGCGCCGCTCGATGACCCCCTCGAGATTCGCGAACGCCCCCCCGCAGATGAACAGGATGTTCGTCGTGTCGATGGAGAGGAACTCCTGGTGGGGGTGCTTGCGCCCCCCCTGGGGCGGGACGGAGGCCGTGGTGCCCTCGAGGATCTTCAGCAGCGCCTGCTGGACGCCCTCGCCGGACACGTCGCGCGTGATCGACGGGTTGTCCGCCTTGCGCGCGATCTTGTCGACCTCGTCGATGTAGATGATCCCCGTCTCGGCCTTCTTGACGTCGTAGTCGGCGGCCTGGATGAGCTTGAGGAGGATGTTCTCGACGTCCTCGCCGACGTAGCCCGCCTCCGTGAGCGCGGTGGCGTCGGCGATGGCGAAGGGGACGTTGAGGATCTTCGCCAGCGTCTGGGCCAGGAGCGTCTTGCCGCACCCCGTGGGCCCCAGGAGCAGGATGTTCGACTTCTGCAGCTCGATCTCCGCGTCGTCGCCCTGCAGCATCTGCACGCGCTTGTAGTGGTTGTAGACCGCCACGGAGAGCGTGCGCTTCGCGTCATCCTGGCCGACGACGTACTCGTCGAGCACCCCGTAGATCTCGCGGGGCTTCGGCAGGTTCTCGAGGTCGAATGTCGACGGGGCTGTGAGCTCCTCGTCGATGATCTCGTTGCAGAGGTCGATGCACTCGTCGCAGATGTAGACGCCCGGCCCCGCGATGAGCTTCTTGACCTGCCGCTGCGACTTGCCGCAGAAGCTGCACAGCAGCTGCTCGTTCGAGTCCGTGGGGCGGGCCATGGGGCGTCGGGATCGGGCGCGGGGTCCGGGGACGCGCCCCTAGTGCTCCGCGATCACCCGGTCGATGATGCCGTAGTCCTTCGCCTCCTCGGAGGACATGAAGTAGTCCCGCTCCGTGTCGCGCCGGACCTTCTCGTACTCCTGGCCCGTGTGCCCGGCGATGATGTGGTCCAGGCGCTGGCGGATGTCGATGATCTCGCGGGCGTGGATCTCGATGTCCGACGCCTGGCCCTGGAAGCCCGAGGACACCTGGTGGATGAGGATCTTCGCGTTGGGCAGCGCCATGCGCTTGCCCGCCGCGCCGCCCGAGAGGAGCAGGGCGCCCATCGACATGGCGATCCCGACGCAGATCGTCTGCACGTCCGGCCGGATGAACTGCATCGTGTCGTAGATCGCGAGGCCCGCGTAGACGGAGCCGCCCGGCGAGTTGACGTACAGCGAGATGTCCTTGTCGGGGTCCTCGCTCTCCAGGTGCAGGAGCTGGGCCACGATGAGGTTGGCGATCTGGTCGTCGACCGGCGTGCCAAGGAAGATGATCCGCTCGTTGAGCAGACGCGAGTAGATGTCGAAGGCACGCTCGCCTCGCGACGTCTGCTCCACCACCATGGGGACGAGTGGGCTCATTGTCCTCGCTTCAGTTTCGCTTCGTCGCTGGGAGTCCTGCCGGCGGAGCGTAGCAACCGGCCTCCGGCCGCCAGCCCGGGTGATCGACGGGCGTCCGACCCGTCTTGAGGCGTCCGTCGGCGAAGGGCGGCCGATCGTTCGATCGGCGTCCGCGCCCTTACCGGCCCGGCGTCCAGAGCTGGCCCGTGGGCTCCTCGGCGCCCTGCTCGGGCTCCCCCGGGGCCTCCTTGCCGGGCGTCCACAGCTTCTCGCGGGCCTCGGCCTGCCCCAGGGGGATCGGGGTCGCGCTGTCGGCCACGACGTCGATCGCCTTGCGTGAGCGGACGTCCGCCCGCAGCTCCTCGAGGCGGCCCTGGGCGGCGAGCCGGTCGCGCAGCGCCCCCGGCGATACCCCCTCGCGCTCGGCGGTCGGCCCGAGCGCGTCCAGGAGCTCCTCGTCGGAGACCTCGATGCCCTCGGCCTCGGCCACGGCCTCCACGACCGCCTCGCGCTTGAGGGCCCGCTCCGCGTCGGGGGCGGCCTCCTCGAGCAGGTCGGGCTCGGACTTGCCCGCGATGCGCAGGTAGGTGTCCTTCGTGATGCCCTGATGCTCGAGGGAGTGCAGCATCCGCTCCCAGAGCTCCTCCGTGCGCGCGCGCACGAGGGCCTGGGGCACGTCCACCTCGGCCTGGGCCACCGCGGCGTCGAGGGCCGCCTCACGGAACTCCCCGGCGACCCGCTCCTCGTCGGCCTCGCGCAGGCGCGCCGCGATGTCCTCGCGCAGCTCCGCGAGGCTGTCGAAGCCGTTCTGCTCGGCGAACTCGTCGTCGAGCTCGGGCAGCTCCTTCGCCTTGACCTCCTTGACGGTGACGTCGAAGGTCGCAGGGCGGCCCCGCAGCTCCTCGGCCGGGTAGTCCTCCGGGAAGGTGACCTCGATCGTGCGCTCCTCGCCCTGCCCGAGGCCCTCGAGCTGCTCCTCGAAGCCGGGGATCAGGCGCCCGGCGCCGAGCTCGATGAGCTGGTCGCGGCCCTCCCCGCCCGGGAAGGGCTCGCCCTCGAGCTTGCCGAGGTAGTCCACGACGAGGAAGTCGCCCCGCTGGGCCGGGCGCTCGACAGTCTCCAGGCGCGCGAGGCGCTCGCGCATCTCGTCGAGCTCGCCCTGCACGGCCTGCTCGTCGACGCGGGGCTCGCCCCGGCCGACCTCCAGGCCGCGGTACGACCCGAGCTGCGCCTTCGGGCGCACGCCGATCTCGATGGAGAAGGTCAGGGGCTCGCCGCGCGAGGGCAGCTCGCCGAGGTCGAGCTTCGGGTCGCCGACGGGGACGACCCCCGCGCCCTCGAGCGCCGCGACGTACCACCGCTGCATCCCGCCGCGCACCGCCTCGTCGAGGACCGCCTCGCGCCCCAGGCGCTGGACGACGACCGCGGGCGGGACCTTGCCGCGGCGGAAGCCCGGGACCCGGAGGTCGCGCCCGAGCCCACGGGCAGCGGTCTGGACCGCGCGCTCGACCTCGTCGGGGGGGACCGCGGCGTCGACCCGGACGCGGGACTCCGGGAGCTCGGTGGTGGTGGTCTGCACTGCGCTGGCCATGGCCGCGACACCTTACCGTCGGCCGCGTGCGCCGCCGTCCACCGCTCGAGGCGCTGCTCGCCTGGCTGGCCACGGGACCGCTCGGGCACCTCGCCGCCGGCGCGGCCGACTGGGCCGCCCTCCTCGCGAGGGTGCTGCGGGCGCGCCTGCGCGGGCGCGACCGGTGGGCGCCCTAGGAGGGTCTAGCGAAACTCGCTAGCCCAACGGTCGCGGGAGGTTCTGAGGGGGGATCCAGCATCGCTACCTCACCTTCGGCCCAGTCGTACCCCACGTCGTTCGTTCCGTCCAGACCGTTTGACATCGTACGAA
>JALYMR010000090.1 GCA_030773615.1 Actinomycetota bacterium | reverse complement strand
CAGCCCGTGCTGACGGCACTGCGCGAGCACCTGCGTGAAGAGCTGCTCAAACACCGACGAGCCCGCAAAGCGCTGCGTCTGCGCATGCGAGACGGTCGCGTGCGACGGCAGCGCCTCGGTCAGCCCGGAGCCGAGAAACCGCCGGATCGCCAGGCTGTCCTCGGCGACCCTGAGCACACGGCGAATCGAGCCGATCCCCTCGACCGCGCCGCCCAGCACGAGCTTGACGAGCACCACCGGATCGACCGACGGCCGCCCAAAGTCCGTAAAGAACGGCTCGGCCGACGCCCGGACCGCCGGCCAGGACACCAGCCGCTCGATCCGCCGGAACTTGCAGTCGGCCGCGACCAGCTCGTCCAAGCTGACCATCTGCACCTGCCGCGTCTCATCGCCCGTCCGGGCCGCCCCAAGCGCCACGCGCCAAGCGTCTTAGCCAGCCCGGACAGACAGAAACTTCTTTGACACGCTCCTAGGCGGCGCGGGCGCGGGGGCGGCGCAGGCGGTAGTTCGGGGCGTGCGCCGCGTCGACGAGCGCCGGGCGGTCCAGGCGGAAGGCGTCCGTGGGCAGGCTCGTGGATCCGGTGAGCACTCGCTCGGCCAGCAGGCGCCCGAGCAGGCCGGCGAACTTCGCCGCGTGGCCCGCGCCGATGGCCACGTGCACGCGCGGGTGGCCGGGCAGCGCGTCGAGCACGAAGTTGCGGTCCGGGGGCATGTCGTACAGGCACTGCCGGCTGCGGACGGGCGGGCCCGCGGCGCCCGGGAGATGGCGCTCGAGGAAGGCGAGCACGCGGGCCACGCGGTCGGGGTCGGGCTCCACGTCGTCCTGGGCCCGTTGACGAACGGCCCGCCCATGTCGATCGCCGCCTTCGTGGCCACGAGGCCGTGGATCGGGAAGCCGTAGAGGACGTCGGTCCCGTGCCAGCTCCACACGCCGAAGCGGTCGGGCAGGAAGTCGCGCACGTGGGGCGTGGCGAAGTAGGTCACCTGCTCGCGGGTGAGCGCGACGGGCAGGTGCACGCCGAGGGCGTCGGCCAGCAGCCGCGGGGTCCACGCCCCCGCGCAGACCACGAGGTGCTCGGCGAGCAGGGTGCCCCGGCTCGTGCGCACCTCCACGCCGTCGGCGCCGTCGGCGATGCCGAGCACCTCCGTGTGGGGCAGGACGGTGGCGCCCCGGGCCCGCGCGAGCGCGAGGTGCGCGGCGGTGGCCCGCCCGATGTCGAGGATGCCCCCGTCGCGCTGGTACAGCCCCACGGTGCCCTCGTCCACCCGCCACTGCGGATGGCGGCGGCGGATCTCCGCGGCGTCGAGGAGCTCGAAGGGGATGCCCACCTCGCGCAGGGCGACGGCGTAGTCGTCGAGCACCTCGCCGCCGGCCCCGCCGGGCTCCACGAGGTGCAGCCCGCCGCAGCGCACGACGAGCTCGAGCCCGGACTCCGCCTCGACCTCCTCCCAGGCCGCGTAGGCGTGCGGGGTCAGGCGGGTGTACACGGACGAGTGGTAGGCGTGGCGGATGATGCGCGAGTGGTCCTCCGAGGCCCCGCGCTCGTGGCCGAGCTCGAACTGCTCGAGGGCGACGACGTCGCCCCCGGGCTCCCGGGCGAGCCAGAAGGTGGCGGCCGCCCCCAGCGCGCCGCAGCCCAGGACGACGTGGCGGTGGCGCTCCTCGGCCATGGCCGCTAGGCGGCCGCCGCCAGCGGGGAGCCGGCGAGCAGCGCGCGGGCCTCGCCCACCGTCGAGGTGGCCTGCAGGGCGGCCTGGAGCGTGGCCCCCTCCCCCAGGCGCTCGACGTACCAGGGGTAGAACTTGCGCAGGTAGCGGCCGGCGCGGTCGGGGCCGAGGTGCTCCACCGCTCGGTCCATGACCCAGTCGAGCTCGGCGAGGACCTCCTCGGGCGACGGCTCGCCCTCGCGGCGGCCCAGCAGCCGGGCGAACAGCCACGGGTTGCCCAGGCCGCCCCGGGCGACCATGATCGCCTCGCAGCCCGTGCGGTGGAACGCGTCGAGAATCCACCCCTCCTCGCGCATGCCGCCCGAGAGGATCACGGGCACGGGCAGGGTGCGCACGAGCTCGGCCGCGAGGTCGAGGTCGGGCTCGCCCCTGTGGTGGACCTGGGCCGAGCGCGGGTGGAAGGCGATGCCGGCGACGCCGGCCTCGGCCACGAGGCGGTGGGCCAGCGTCACCCCGTCCGTCTCGCCCGTGCGCTGGCCCGAGCGCAGCTTCACCGTCACGGGCAGCCCGCTGCCCTCCCGGGCGGCGGCGGCGACCGCCACCGCGGTATCCGGGTCACGGATGAGCGCCGCCCCGGCCCCGGTCTTGCACACCTTGGGCACGGGGCAGCCCATGTTGAGGTCGATGAGGTCGGCCCCGGCCTCGGCCACCCGCGCGGCCGCGCTGCGCATGACCTCGGGCTCCTGGCCGAAGAGCTGGATGGCCACGGGGCCGCCCACCCGCTCGGCGGGGTGGATGCGCAGCATCTCCGTGCACGTCTTCTCGTTCTCGTGGTGCACGCCGAAGCTCGAGACCATCTCGGAGACGACGAGCCCGGCGCCGAAGCGACGGGCCTGCAGGCGCACGAACCAGTTGCCGATCCCGGCGAGCGGCGCGAGCACGACCCGGTTGGGCACGGGCAGGCCGCCGAGCAGCCAGGAGTCGGTCAGCCGCCGCATGGGCGGGACTGTAGGGCGGCGGCGCTCAGGCGTTGCGCTCGTGCAGCAGGCGCAGCCCGGTCAGGGTCAGGAGGTCGTCGATCTCCTCGATCTCCTCGCTGAAGGGCACGATGTGCCCGGCCAGCCCGCCCGTGGCGATCACCGCGAGCTCGGCCTCGAGCTCGGCGCGCAGCCGGCGCAGGATCCCGTCCACCGCCGCGGCGTAGCCGAAGATCACGCCGGCGCGGATCGCGTCCACGGTGGACTTCCCGATGACGGCGCGGGGCGGCGCGAGGTCGACCTTGGGCAGCTTCGCCCCGCGCTCCGTGAGGGCCTCGAGCGAGACCTCCACCCCGGGGACGAGCACGCCGCCGAGGTACTCCCCCGCGCCCGAGACCACGTCGAAGTTCACCGCCGTGCCGAAGTCGACGCACACCGCGGGCCCCCCGAAGCGCTCGCGGATGGCCACCGCGTTGACGAGGCGGTCGGCGCCGATCTCCCGCGGGTTGTCGTACCGGATGGCCATCCCCGTGCGCAGGCCGGGGCCCACGGCGAGGGTCTCGTGGCCGAGGTAGCGCCGCCCCATCGCGGTCCACTCCGGCCCGAGCTGGGGGACGGTCGAGGAGACGATGGAGGCGTCGAGGTCGGCGAACCCGAACCCGCGCAGCTCGAGCAGG
>JALYMR010000089.1 GCA_030773615.1 Actinomycetota bacterium | reverse complement strand
GCGACGCCCGCTGCCGTCGGGGCGCCCGCCGTCGCCCCCGTCCTCGCCGCCCGGCTCGCGCGCTGCGAGCGCGACCGGGCCGCCTTCGTCGGCTCGATGCCCGCCCTGGCCGGCACGGAGCGGATGGAGATGCGGTTCGAGCTCCAGGGGCGAGAGCCGGGGGAGGGCTGGCGGCACCTCGAGGCGCCGACCTTCGACGAGTGGGAGCGCTCGGGGCCGCGGCGGTCGGGCTTCGTCTACGCCAAGCGGCTCGCGGGCCTGGAGCCCGGGACCCGCTACCGCGCCCTCGTGCGCTTCCGCTGGCTCGACGGCGACGGGGTCGTGCAGCGCCGCGCGCGGCGCCTCTCGCCCGCCTGCCTCGCGCGTCCAGGCGCGACTGGACGCGAGGGGACGAGGGCTACAATCCGCTGACCATGAAGACCGGCATCCATCCCGAGTACGTCGAAGCGCACGTGCGCTGCACCTGCGGCAACGAGTTCACCACCCGCTCGACGCAGCCGGAGATCCAGGTCGAGATCTGCTCGAACTGCCACCCGTTCTACACCGGGCGGCAGAAGCTCGTCGACACCGGCGGCCGCGTGGAGCGCTTCAAGCGGCGTGCGGCCCGGCGCCAGCCGGGCCAGCGCTAGCCCGACGGTCATGGCGGCCGACCAGGTCGCGCCCCGCGACGCCCCTGTCGGCGGCCAGGCCGTCCTCGAGGGGGTCATGATGCGGGGGATCTCGACGTGGGCGCTCGCCGTCCGCTCGCCCGCCGAGACCGGGCTCGGTGCGATCGACGTCCGCAGCTTCCCCCTCACCTCCCTGCTGCGTCGCCACCGCGCGCTGCGCCTGCCGGTCATCCGCGGCGTGGTCGCCCTGGTCGAGTCGATGGGCATCGGCTTCCGCGCCCTGCGCCTGTCGGCCGACGCGCAGCTGCCGCCGGAGGAGCGCACGGGCGATGCGGGCATCGGCGCGGGCGCCTGGGCGGGGACGGTGCTCTTCTCCCTCGCGCTGGCCATCGGGTTGTTCTTCCTCCTGCCCGCCGGCCTGACGAGCCTCAGCGGCGTGGGCGACGAGAGCGGCGTGCTCTTCGTCTTCGTCGAGAAGCTCATCCGGCTCTCGGTGTTCCTGGGCTACCTGTGGCTCATCACCCGCCTGCCCGACCTGCGGCGGGTGTTCGAGTACCACGGCGCGGAGCACAAGGCCATCTCGTGCTACGAGGCCGGCGTCGCCCTCACGCCCGAGGCCGCCCAGCGCTTCTCGCGCTTCCACCCGCGCTGCGGGACGAGCTTCCTGCTCATCGTCATGATCGTCAGCTTCTTCGTGCTCGTGCCCTTCGGCACGCCCGAGTGGTACGTGCTGTACCCCTCGCGCGTCCTGGCGGTCCCCCTCGTCGCCGGCCTGGCCTTCGAGATCATCAAGCTCTTCGGCCGCCACCGCCGGCGGCGCTGGGCGCGGGTGCTCATGTGGCCCGGCATCCAGCTTCAGCGCCTCACGACGCGCGAGCCCGACCTCAGCCAGCTCGCGGTGGCCATCGCGGCGCTCGAGGCGGTGCTCGCCGTCGAGCGGCCCGAGGAGGCCTCGGAGGAGGACCGCGTGGGCATGGAGGTCGTGGCCTAGGCCGCTACGGGCTCGCGCTCCGCGTCCGCCGTCGCTCGGCGCGCCCGGCGGTCGGCGCGCAGGGAGAGCAGGGCGGTGACGGCGAGCACCGCCACGATCACCGCGAGCGACAGCCAGGTCGGCATCTTCCACACGTCGGTGAGGAGCATCTTCACGCCGACGAAGCCGAGCAGGACGGCCAGGCCGTACGAGAGGTAGACGAAGCGCTCCATGAGCCCGACGAGCGCGAAGTACAGCGCGCGCATGCCGAGCAGGGCGAACGCGTTGGCCGCGAACACGATGAACGGCACCGAGGTGACCGCGTAGATCGCCGGGATGGAATCGATGGCGAACATGAGGTCGGTGGCCGCGATGACCACGAGCACCGCGAGCAGCGGCGTGGCCACCCGCCGCCCGCCCTCGCGGACGCTGAGACGGGTCCCGCTGTAAGCCTCGGTCATCGGCACGCGCCGGCGCATGAGGCGCAGCACCGGGTTCTTCGAGACGTCCATGTGCTCGGGCTTGTGGCGGGCCAGCTTGTAGCCCGTGAAGAGCAGGAGGGCGCCGAAGAGGTAGATCGTCAGATGGAAGGCCTCGAGCAGCGCGGCGCCGATGAGGATGAAGACCAGGCGCAGCACGAGCGCGAGGGCGATGCTCCAGGCGAGCGCCCGCGCCTGGAGCGCGACGGGCACCGCGAAGAAGCCGAAGATGACGGCGAAGACGAAGAGGTTGTCGAACGACAGGGAGCGCTCGAGCAGGTAGCCGGCGAGGAACTCGCCGCCGACCTCGCTCCCGACGGTGAGGGTCAGCCAGGCGCCGAAGGCCAGCGCGCAGACGGTCCACACGCCCGTCCAGGCCACGGACTCGCGAAGGGTGGGCTTCCGGCCGCGGCCGAACACGAGCAGGTCGAAGGCGAGCATGGCCACGACCGCGGCGCCGAGGGCGGCCCAGGCGAGGAGGGTGACGTCGAGGTTGGGCTCGGTCGGCGCGCCGGCCTGGATGGCGGCGAGGGTCGGGTGCACGGGCTTCTCCTTCCGTCGGTGGGATGGGGAGAAGGTTTCTCTCGCGACATGCGCCGACGCTCCCGAGCCTCGCGGCCGAACTGACGGGAGCGTCCGTTGGAGGTACTGCCCTTCGGATGGTGGGGAGCGCCCGAGTGGGACGCCCGTCGGGGCTCGATCGCCCGGGGCGGCGCCCCGGCGCTGTCACGTCGTAGCGCTGAGTGGGGACTCGGCGGGGGTGGGCGCGACGGGCGTGCCCGCCGGGACGATGAGGACGGGCACGCGATGCTCGGAGATCGCCCGGTGCGCGACGCTCCCACCGACGAGCGCCCGCGCGCACGAGCGGGCCCGGGTGCCGATGACGACGAGGTCGGCCTCGAACTGCGCGGCGAGCTCGACGAGCACGTCCCACGCGTCGTCGCCCCGGCACGACGCCAGCGCGTCGGCCTCGAGGCCGTGGGCGCGGGCCAGCGCCGCGCCCTCCTCGGCGGTGCGCTGCGCGTGGGCGCACGCCTCCTTCGCCTCCGCCTCGAGCTCGTGGCGCAGGGCGGGCAGCGCGGGGAGCCCGGCGGCGGTGCGCAGGACCGCCCCGTCGCGCACCCGCTCCCAGGCGGTGACGACGATCGCGTTCGCGGCCGGCATGAGCCGGGCCACGTGCTCGATCGCCGCCCGGGCCGCCGGCGAGGCGTCGTAGCCGATCACGAGGGTGCAGCTGGGCACGGCGGGCCGCAGCGCCTCGCGCAGCTCCCGGTCGTCCGTCACGTCCTCGAGCACTTCGGGGCTGTCCGTGACGGCCGCGCGCACGTCCTCGTCGTCGAGGACGTCGCCCAGGGAGCGGCCCCCACGCACCTCCCCCTGCACGTAGCGCGAGAGGGCGCGAGCCGCGTCGTGGCGGCGGGTCGGGGAGAACGTGGTCACCGCGCACATCGGGGATCTGCCTCCTCGGGGACGTCGCTTGCCGCCGATGGCGGCAGATTACCGTCATGCATGTCCTGTCAATCAGATCGCGTTACGCTCTTGCCTCTATGAGCGAGTGGACCTTCCTGACGAACCACGGGCACGTGCTCGTGCTCCTCTCGCGCGACCCGCGCGCGCGGCTGCGCGACGTGGCCGAGGCCGTGGGCATCACGGAGCGCGCGGCGCAGCGCATCCTCGCCGAGCTGGTGGAGGGGGGCTACGTCACGCGCACCCGCGAGGGCCGGCGCAACCGCTACGCGCTCGCGCTCGAGCAGCCGCTGCGCCACCCCGTCGAGCGCGAGGGCAGCGTCGGCGAGCTGCTCGGCGCCCTCGCGGGGCCGCCCGCGTCCCAGCTCGCGCGCGGCGCGCCGGCCTGAGTACCCTCGGGCCCGGTGATCGAGCAGCTCGTCGACCAGATCGAGGCCCGGTTCGCCGAGGTCCAGCGGCAGGTCAGCGACCCCGAGGTGATCGGCGATCGGCGCCGCTACGCCGAGGCGGGCCGCGCCTTCCGGCAGCTCGAGCCCGCCGCGAGGCTCGCCCAGGCCTGGCGCCGCGCCGCCGACGACGAGGCCGGCGCCCGCGAGCTGCTCGCCGAGGACGGCGACGACCCCGAGCTGCGCGACATGCTCGCCCGCGCGCGCGAGGACCGCCAGCGCCTGGAGGAGGACATCCGGCTGGCCATGGTCGAGCGCGACCCCAACGACGACAAGGACGTCATCGTCGAGATCCAGGGGGGCGCCGGCGGCGAGGAGGCCGGGCTGTGGGCGGGGGACCTCACCCGGATGCTCACCCGCTACGCCGAGCGCCGGGGCTTCAAGACGGAGGCGCTCGAGGACGCGGAGGGCAAGCACACCTTCGCGGTCAAGGGCGACGGCGCCTACTCCGTGTTCAAGTTCGAGGGCGGCACCCACCGCGTGCAGCGCGTGCCCGCCACGGAGTCGCAGGGGCGCGTCCACACCTCGACGGCCACGGTCGCCGTGCTGCCCGAGGCGGAGGACGTCGACGTCCGCGTGGACCCGAACGACCTGCAGATCGACGTCTACCGCTCCTCGGGGCCGGGCGGGCAGTCCGTGAACACGACGGACTCCGCGGTGCGCATCACCCACAAGCCAAGCGGCCTCGTCGTCTCCATGCAGGACGAGAAGAGCCAGCTGCAGAACCGCGAGAAGGCGATGCGCGTGCTCCGCGCGCGCCTGTACGAGCAGGAGCTCGCCCGCCAGCAGGCCGAGCTCGCCGCCGACCGGCGCGCCCAGGTGGGCACGGGGGAGCGGGCGGAGAAGATCCGCACGTACAACTTCGGCGAGCGGCGGGTCACCGACCACCGGGTGAAGGTCACCCAGCACAACCTCGACCAGGTCCTGCAGGGCGAGCTCGACGGCTTCACGGAGGCGCTGCAGTCCGACGAGAAGCGGCGCAGGCTCGAAGCCGCGACGTAGCGTGAGCGAACGGGAGGGACGGGGAGACGGACGGCGCCCGTCCGTGTCCCGAGAGCGGGGCGGTCTCTCGCACTCGGAGGAGCCGAGGCGTGAGGTCGGGAGGGCCACCGGAGGCGGCCCGGTCCCCGGTGTGGCCGTGCGCGACGCGCTGGACTCCGCCGTCGTCGCCATCACCGCCTCGGGCTCCTCCACCCCTCGCCTGGATGCCGAGCTCCTGCTCGCCGAGGCGCTCGGCGTGTCGCGCACGGCGCTCGTCCTCGATCCCCGGTGCGAGGTCGCGGGCCCCGCCGCGCGCGCCTTCCAGGAGCTCGTGCGCCGGCGCAGCCGGGAGCGCGAGCCGGTGGCCTACCTCCTGGGGCGGCGCGCCTTCCGCCACCTCGAGCTCGCCGTGGACCGCCGCGTCCTCGTCCCCCGCCCGGAGACGGAGCTGCTCGTGGAGGTCGGTCTCGAGCTGCCCCGCGGCGCCCGCGTCGCCGACGTCGGGACGGGCAGCGGCGCCGTCGCGCTGGCCCTCAAGCACGAGCGCCCGGACCTCGAGGTCGTGGCCACCGACGTGAGCGCCGACGCGCTCGCGGTGGCCCGCGCGAACGCCGCGCGGCTCGGGCTCGACGTCGCCTTCGTGCACGGCGACCTGCTCGCCGCGGTGGAGGGGCCGCTCGACGCGGTGCTGAGCAACCCGCCCTACGTCGCCGAGGGCCAGCGGGCCGCGCTCGCCCCGGACGTCGTGCGCCACGAGCCGCCGGGCGCGCTCTTCGCCGGGCCGGACGGCCTGGACGTCATCGCCCGGCTCGTGCCCCAGGCGGCGGCCCGGGCGCCGCTCGCCGCGCTCGAGGTGGGGGAGGGGCAGGCGGCCCGGGTCGTGACGCTGCTGCGCGAGGCGGGCCTCGGCGAGGTCGACGCCCGGCGCGACCTGGCCGGGATCGAGCGCGTCGTCGTCGGCCGGCGCGCCGCGTGATCACCCCGCAGCAGGCGGCGACGTTCGAGCGCTGCATGGCGGTGGGCGGCGTGGCCGTGTTCCCGGCGGACACGGTGTACGGCCTGGCCTGCGAGCCCGAGGCGAAGGAGGCCGTGCGGCGCCTCTACGCCCTGAAGGGGCGCCCGCCCGAGCGCCCCGCCGCCGTCATGTTCTTCGCGCTCGAGCTCGCCCTGGCCGCGCTCCCCGAGCTCGGCCCCCGCACCCGCGCCGCGCTCGAGGCCCTCCTGCCCGGGGCGGTCACCCTCCTGCTCCCGAACCCCGGGGGACGGTTCCCCCTGGCGTGCGGGCCGGACCCGACGACGCTCGGCGTCCGCGTGCCCGCCCTGCCGCCGGCGCTCGCCGCGCTCGGGAGCGTGCGCTGGCCCGTGCTGCAGTCGAGCGCGAACGTCTCGGGCGGGCCGGACGCGCGCGTGCTCGGCGAGGTGCCGGCCGCCCTGCGCGCCGGGGCCGACCTCGTGCTCGACGCCGGGGAGCTGCCGGGCACGCCCTCGACCGTCGTCGACCTGCGCGACCACGAGCGCGGCGGCGACTGGCGGATCGTGCGGGAGGGCGCCGTGGACGCCGCGAGCGTCGCCCGCCGCATGACCTCCCGGTAGGCTCCGCCCATGCCCGAGCTCCCTGCCGACTACTTCAATCGCCCGCTCGCCGAGGTCGACCCCGAGGTCGCCGACGCCATCCGCCACGAGGTCGGGCGTCAGCAGGGGACGCTCGAGATGATCGCCTCGGAGAACTTCGTGCCCCAGGCCGTCCTCGAGTGTCAGGGGTCGGTGCTCACGAACAAGTACGCCGAGGGGTACCCCGGCAAGCGCTACTACGGCGGCTGCGAGTTCGTGGACATCGTCGAGCAGCTCGCGATCGACCG
>JALYMR010000088.1 GCA_030773615.1 Actinomycetota bacterium | reverse complement strand
GTCGGCCTTGAGCGCCGGAAGATAAGCGCTGGCTCGCCGGGGCGGGCCGATCGTCCGGCGGATGGCGCCCTCGCCGCCTGGCCTGGCGGCGCCGCGCGGTCTAGCCGCCGATGGCGGACATGGTGCGGGGGGGTTGCACGAAGCCGGGTTCGTTGACGCGGTGCTTGAGCTCCTTGCGCCACACGGCGGCGCGGATGGCCTCCTCGAGCTCCGCATCGTCGGCGCCGGCGCGCAGCGGGGCGCGCAGGTCGGTCTCGTGGAGGCTGAACAGGCAGGTGCGCAGCTTGCCGTCGGCGGTCAGGCGGATGCGGTTGCAGTCGTCGCAGAACGGCTCGGAGACGGGGTTGATGAACCCCAGGCGCCCCGGGCGCCCGTCGGCGAAGCGGAAGGTGCGGGCGGTGGCGCTCGGCTCGCGGGGCTCGGCCTCGAGCGGCCAGCGCGCGTCGATGAGGGCGCGCAGCTCGTCGCCGGAGAGCACCTGGTCGGGCGACCAGGCCTGGTCGGCGTCGAGGGGCATGAACTCGATGAAGCGCACCTCGTAGGGGTGCTCGCGGGCGAACGCCGCGAAGGGCAGGACCTCGTGCTCGGTGAAGCCGCGCAGGGCGACGGCGTTGATCTTGACCGTGAGGGCCCGCCCGTCGGGGGTGCGGCAGCGCCCCAGGGCCTCAAGGCCGGCGAGCACGCGGGGCAGCGCGTCGCGGCGGGTCATCTGGAAGAACCGGTCGCGCTGCAGCGAGTCGATCGACACGTTGAAGCGCCGCGCGCCGGCGGCCACGAGCGCCGCGGCGTCGCGCTCGAGCAGGAACCCGTTCGTGGTCACCGACAGGTCGTGCACGCCGTCGGTGGCGGCGAGCATGCCGACCAGCCGCGACAGCTCGCGGCGGACCAAGGGCTCGCCGCCGGTCAGCCGCACGTCGCCGACGCCCATCGCGGCGAGCAGCCCGACCAGCCGCGCGATCTCCTCGAAGCTCAGCACCTCCGAGCGCTCGAGCCACGGCAACCCCTCCGCCGGCATGCAGTACTGACAGCGGAAGTTGCAGCGATCGGTCACCGACACGCGAACGTCGCCGATCGCACGATCATGACCGTCCACCAGAGGCTCGAGCACCGACATGCGTCATGGAGGATACCGCCGGGTAGCGGCGATCCATGACCGAGTCCCTGAAGGGCGACCTGCCCCCCGACGCCGGCGAGGACGCCGCGCGTGAGTCCAACGACGTGACGCACGCGCCCGGGATCGGCGGCGGGGGCGCCGCGGGCGGGGCCGGCGAGGGCATCTCCGGCCAGGCGCCCGACCCCGACAAGCCCGCGCCGGGCGAGGGCCCGCAGGAGCGCGACGCGACCGGGATCACCGGCGACCCCGACGAGGGCTAGCGGCGTGGCGGAGCTCGCGCTCGAGCTCCCCGCACCGCGGCCGGGGCCGCCCGTGGAGGCCACGCTGCCGCTCGCCGGGCTCGTGGAGGAGTCCGGGGCGTTCGCCGCACGCGAGCGCGCAGGGGCGCGGGTCGTGGCCGGCTACCGGCTGCGCGAGGGGCGCGCGCCGCTCCTCCTGCGCCACCGCAGCCCCGACCTCGGTGTGCTCGGCGAGGTGCTCGGCGACCGCGTCTACGAGCCCCCGGGACACCTCGCCCTGCCCGCGGCGCCGCGCGTCGTCGACGCGGGCGCGAACATCGGCCTCTTCGGGCTGTTCGCCCGCCTGCGGCTCGGCGCCGCGCGGGTGACCTCGTTCGAGCCCGACCGGTTCAACCTCCCCCTCCTGCGGGCCGTGGCGGGCGCGGGCGGCGGCGCCTGGGAGGTCGTCGCGGCCTGCGCGGGCGTCCGCGACGGGGAGGTCGCCTTCGGGCACGGTCAGTTCGCCTGCTCGCGACTCGAGGGCGAGGGGCGGGCGGAGGTCGCCGACCTCTTCGCCCATCTCGCGGGCGCGGACCTGCTCAAGCTCGACGTGGAGGGCGGCGAGTGGGCCGTGCTCGCCGACCCGCGCCTGGCCACCGAGGGGCCGCCGGCCGTCGTGCTCGAGTACCACCCCTTCCTCGCGCCGTCCGCGGACGCCCGGGGCGCGGCCCACGCGCTGCTGCGCGCGGCGGGCTACGCGACGCAGGAGGTCCTCCACCGCGCCGACGGGGTCGGCACCCTGTGGGCGTGGCGGCCGAGCTAGCGCTCGAGGTCCTCGGGCGCCTGCCCGTCCCCCTCGCGCGGCTCGCCCACCGGGCGGCCTACCGGCTGGCCCGGGCGTGGTGGTTCGTCGCCCGGCCCCGGGTCGTCGGGGTGAAGTTCGCCCTGCGCGACGGGGACCGGGTCCTGCTCGTGCGCCACGCCTACGGGGACCGGCGCACGTGGGAGGTGCCCGGGGGACACGCCCGGCCCGGGGAGGAGCCGGCGCTCGCCGCGCGCCGCGAGGCGCGCGAGGAGCTCGGCGTCGACCTCGAGGACTGGCAGGCCGTCGGGGTGCTCCGCGCCCGCACGGACCGCAAGCGCGAGACGATCCACGTGTTCGTCGCCCGCCGGTCGCCCACCGCGGGCCTGCGCCTCGCGCGGGCCGAGCTCGAGGAGGCGCGCTGGGTGTGCGAGGCGACCCCGCCGCAGCCGCTCGGGCAGGTCAGCGCGCGGGCGCTCGCCCTGCTCGCCGGCAGCGGGCGGTAGCCTGCGGCCCGCGACCGATGTTGATGCTGATCGACACATCGGATCACCGCCGGGGCGGGTCGGATCCCGACGAGGAGCGTCGGCGCCGCTGGGAGCCCATCAGCCTGCGGATCCTCCTGCCCGTCGTGGCGTCCTTCGCCTGCCTCATCGTCGGGGGGGTGACCCCGCCGGTCGTGACCTACGCGCTCACCGTCCTCGCGATCGCCCTGTGCGCCGACGCGGCGGTGGCCGCGTGGCCGCGGCGCGGGCGCCCGGCACGGTCGGACGGAGCGGGCGGCGCGGACGGCCGGGGCTAGGAGGCTGTCGAAAAAGTTGTCCGTATCGGCCGGGACGATGGTGGCATGGCGATGGCGGTGAGGACGGGTGACGAGACGCGTCAGGTGCAGATGGTCTGCTTGGACGAGCTGGTGCCGGCCGGG
>JALYMR010000087.1 GCA_030773615.1 Actinomycetota bacterium | reverse complement strand
TCGCCCACCGCTGGACCCTCACCGGTCGAGCCCACGGGGGAAGGGTCGAGGTCGCCGGCGTGGAGATGAACCGTGTCGAGAACGGCAGGATCTCCGCCTCCTGGACCGTCTCGGATGCCCTGGGCCTCACGCAACAACTTGGCCTTACGCCCTCCCCGCAAGAGAACGGCTGAGAGCCGAAGGCGACGGCTTAGAGCTTCTCCGTTACGCGGAGCGCTCCGTGTGGTACGAATGGTCGTAGTAGATACCTTAGGAGAGCAGACATGTCGAACCGACTGGCCCAGGAGACGAGCCCGTACCTGTTGCAGCACAAGGACAACCCCGTGGACTGGTACCCGTGGGGGGAGGAGGCGCTCGAGAAGGCGCGGGAGGAGGACAGGCCCATCCTGCTCTCCGTCGGCTACTCGGCCTGCCACTGGTGCCACGTCATGGAGCGCGAGTCCTTCGAGGACCCCGAGGTCGCGCGGATCATGAACGAGCGCTTCGTCTGCGTGAAGCTCGACCGGGAGGAGCGCCCGGACGTCGACGCCGTGTACATGGAGGCCGTGCAGGCGATGACGGGGCACGGCGGCTGGCCACTCAACGTCTTCGTGACGCCGGAGGGCATCCCCTTCTACGGCGGCACCTACTTCCCGCCCGAGCCGCGGATGGGCATGCCCTCGTGGCCGCAGGTCCTGCTCGCGGTCGCCGACGCCTGGGCCCAGCGCCGCGAGGACATCCGCGCGCAGGGCGCGCAGATGGCCTCGCACCTCGTCGGCGGCGCCGCCCTCGCGCCCTCGACCGAGCCGCTGACCGAGGCGGTGCTCGACGATGCGGTGCAGGCCCTGCGCTCGCAGTACGACAGCGTCAACGGGGGCTTCGGCGGCGCGCCGAAGTTCCCCCCGCACAGCGTCGTCGAGCTCCTCCTGCGCCGGGGCGAGCACGCCATGGCCCTGCACACCCTGCGCTCCATGGCCTCCGGCGGCATCCACGACCAGGTCGGCGGGGGCTTCGCGCGCTACGCCGTCGACGCCACCTGGACGGTGCCCCACTTCGAGAAGATGCTCTACGACAACGCCCTGCTCGTGCGGGCCTACCTCCACGGCTGGCAGGTCAGCGGCGAGGAGGAGCTGCGGCGCACGTGCGTCGACACGCTCGAGTGGACCCTGCGCGAGATGACCGCGCCGGACGGCGGCTTCTTCTCCGCGCTCGACGCCGACACCACGGGCGAGGAGGGCCTGACCTACGTGTGGACGGTCGAGGAGCTGCGGGACGTCCTCGGCGAGGACGCCGACGCGGCCATCGCCTGGTTCGGCGCCACGGAGCCGGGCAACTTCGAGGGCGCGAACGTCCTCGAGGACCGCGGCCCGCGCCCCGAGCCCGAGCAGCGCGAGCGCATCCGGGCCCGCCTGCTCGAGGTGCGCGCCGGCCGCCCCCAGCCCGGCCTCGACGACAAGCGCCTGACCTCGTGGAACGCGCTCATGCTCGGCGCGATGGCCGAGGCGGGGGCGAAGCTCGGCGAGCCGCGCTACGTCGCCGCGGCGGAGCACTGCGCGGACTTCCTGCTCACCCGGCTGCGCGACGACGAGGGCCGGCTCCTGCGGACGTTCAACCACGACCGGGCCCAGATCGTCGCCTTCCTCGAGGACCACGCCTTCCTGGTCGAGGCGCTCCTCGACCTCTACGAGGCGACCTTCGAGCCGCGCTGGTTCGCCGAGGCCCGCGCGCTGGCCGAGACGATGATCGAGCGCTTCGGCGACCCCGAGCGCGGCGGCTTCTTCTCGACCGCCGTCGACCAGGAGGCGACCGTCGCCCGACGCAAGGACATCGACGACAACCCGATCCCCTCCGGCCAGTCCAGCGCCGCGCTGGGCCTCCTGCGCCTCGCCGCGCTCACCGGCGAGGCGCGCTACGAACGCGAGGCGGTCGGCGTCCTGCGGCTCCTGCACGAGGTGGTGCCGCGCGCCCCGCAGGCGTTCGGGCACCTCATGCAGGCGCTCGACTTCCACCTCGCCGCGGTGAAGGAGGTCGCGCTCGTCGGCGCGGACCTCGAGCCGCTCGCCCGGGTCGTGCGCGCACGGTTCCGCCCCCACCTGGTCCTCGCCGGCGCGCGGGGGGCGGACGGGGAGGTGCCGCTGCTCGAGGGGCGCACGCCCGTGGAGGACCGCCCGGCGGCCTACGTGTGCGAGCGCTTCACCTGCCAGCGCCCGGTGACGGCGGCCGAGGATCTCGAGGCGCTGCTGGCCTGAGCCCCGTCCCGGCCCGACCGCCGATCCGTAGGGGTCATCCCCCATTGCTCGCCGCGGGCGCCGGCGCCACACTCGGCCGTCCGCCCGCCCTGCCCCTGTCCCTGGCCCTCGCCTTGCAAGGATCCTCGTCATGAGTCGCGCGTTCGCCCTCCCCGCGGGCCGCCGCGCGAAGTGGCTCGTCGTCGTCGCCTGGCTGCTCGCGCTCGTCGCGATCGTGGGCGGCGACCTGGCCGGCAAGTTCGCCGACGCCGAGGAGAACGAGTCCGCCTCGTTCCTGCCCGGCGACGCGGAGTCGACCCGCGCGCTGCAGGTCACGGAGCGCCTCCAGGGCGGCGAGCTCGCGCCCACGATCGTCGTCTACCGGCGCGAGGGCGGCCTGACGCCGCAGGACCGGGCCGCGATCGCCCGGGACATCGGGCGGCTCAACGAGGCAACCCGGCGCTTCGAGAACGCGACGCCGTTCGGGGCGCCCCAGCTCTCGCGCGACGGCACGACCGCCCTCGTGGGCAACCAGATCCGCGGCACGGGCGAGGGCGAGGACATCATCGACCCCGTCGAGGCCTACCGGGAGCTCGTCAGCGATCCCGGGGGCGGTCTGCAGGTCAAGGTCGCGGGCCCGGCCGGGATCTCGGCCGACGCCATCAAGGTCTTCGAGGGCATCAACGGCACGCTGCTCGCCGCGGCCTTCGGCCTCGTCGTCGTCCTGCTGATCCTCATCTACCGCAGCCCGGTGTTCTGGATCCTGCCCATCGCCGCGGTGGGCGTCGCCGAGCTCGCCACCCGCGGCCTGGGCTGGGTGCTCACCGAGCTCGGCGTCACGGTCAACGGCCAGTCGTCCGCGATCCTCTCCATCCTCGTCATCGGCGCGGGCACGGACTACGCGCTCCTGCTCGTCTCGCGCTACCGCGAGGAGCTGCGCCGCCACGAGGACAAGCACGAGGCGATGGCGCTCGCCCTGCGCAGCGCCGGGCCGGCCATCTTCGCCTCGGGGCTGACCGTGTGCGCCGCCCTGCTCTCCCTCTCGCTGGCGAAGGTCAACGGCACCGCGGGCCTCGGCCCGATCGGGGCGATGGGCATCGCGGTGGCCATGCTCGTGATGCTCACGCTGCTGCCCGCGCTGCTCGTCATCGTCGGGCGCCGGCCGTTCTGGCCGTTCATCCCGCGCGTCGGGGCGGCCGGCGCCGACGCGACCCACGGCCGCTGGCGGGCCATGGG
>JALYMR010000086.1 GCA_030773615.1 Actinomycetota bacterium | reverse complement strand
GGTCGCCGCCCGTCTCGCGCAGGAGCTGGTTGAGGTACAGCGCGCCGGCGCGGACGTTGTCGGCCGCCGAGGAGGGGTCGAGCCGGCGCTGGGTGAGGTTCTGCTGCACCCAGTCCCAGGTCCCGGGTCACCACGCTGTTGGCCCCCACGACGCACCGCTCGCCGATGGTCACCCCGCTCGTCACCACGACGTTGGCGCCGCACCACACGTTGTCGCCGATCCGGGTCGGGCCGCGCGTCGTGAAGCCCTGCCAGGGCACGGGGAGCCGCGGGTCGTCGAAGCGATGGTCGGCGTCCGTGACCAGGCAGCCGTTCGCGAGCATGCAGTGGTCGCCGATCTCCACGAGCTCGAGCGCGGCCACCATCACGCCGAGGTTCAGGAACGAGCCCGCGCCGATGCGCACCCGGGCGGGCGCGGGCGCGGTGATCCACACGTGCGGCTCGAGGTGCGTGCCCTCCCCCACCTCCAGGCGCCCCCCGGCGAACGCCTCGAGGACGTTGCCGTGAACGGGCCAGCGGGCGAAGGCGCGCCGGCGCAGGAACTCGCGATGCAGCCTGGCGCGGTTCCAGGGCAGGGCGGCCGCCTCGTACCAGCGCCACTTCTGCCACCACAGCCGCGCGTCGCGCAGGCGCTCGTCCACGGTGACTGCCCCCTCAGCGGGCCGGGTAGCCGCCGAAGACCGAGATTCGAGGAGGATCGCACATGGCGTTTCAGGTGACGGAGGTCCAGAAGGCGCTGAAGGGCGCGGACTACCCGGCGAACGGCAAGCAGCTCTCCGAGCTCGCGAAGAAGAACGGCGCCGACGACGAGCTCGTCCAGGAGCTTGCGGGCATCGGCCGCGAGATCGACGGGCCGAACGGGGTGATGAAGGAGCTCAAGGGCGACCTCGGCGGTCCCACGCCAGGCGGCAACAAGTCCGACGAGCGGCACTACAAGGAGGTCGAGGGCCCCTCCTTTCAGGTCAACCAGGTCCAGAAGTACCTCAAGGGCGCGGACTACCCCATGACCGGCGAGCAGCTCTCCGATCTTGCGAAGAAGAACGGGGGCCCCGACGAGCTCGTCGACGCGCTTCGCGGCCTGCCCGAGATCAGCGGCCCCAACCGCGTCATGTCCGAGCTCAAGGACCACCTGGGCGGCCGGCCCGAGGAGTCGGTCGGGGGCGCCTAGCCCCCGGCTCCCGCGAGGCGGCCGACCCCGGACGGGCCTAGCTCCTCTCGGCCGGCCTCGGGGAGCTCGAGCTCGGCGACGGCCGGCCCACCGATGAGTTCTCGCCGGGCGCGACGTCTGAGCTCAGGTGACCGCCACCCTGGCCATCGAGGCGTCCGGCCTCGTGAAGCGCTTCGGGACGACGACCGCCGTGGACGGCGTCGACCTCGCCGTCCCGCGCGGCGCCGTCTACGGCGTGCTCGGCCCGAACGGGGCGGCAAGACGACGACCATCCGGATGCTCGCCACCCTCCTGCGCCCCGACGAGGGGCACGCGCGGGTGCTCGGGCACGACGTCGTCGAGGAGGCCGACGCGGTGCGCGGCCTCGTCAGCCTCACCGGTCAGCTCGCCTCCGTCGACGACGACCTCACCGGGCGCCAGAACCTCGTGCTGCTCGGCCTGCTGCTCGGCCACCCGCGGCGCGCCGCCCGGGCTCGTGGTGATGAGCTGCTCGAGGCCTTCGGCCTGGCCGACGCCGCCGGGCGCCTGGTCAAGCACTTCTCCGGCGGCATGCGCCGCCGGCTCGACATCGCCGCGAGCATCGTGGTCACCCCCCGGCTCATGTTCCGCGACGAGCCCACCACCGGGCTCGATCCGCGCTCGCGCAACCAGGTGTGGGACATCGTCCGCGCGTTCGTCGCCCAGGGCACCACCGTGCTGCTGTGCAGGCAGTACCTCGACGAGGCCGACCAGCTCGCCGAGCGCATCGCCGTGATCGACCGCGGGCGGGTCATCGCGGAGGGCACGCCGGGCCGGCTCAAGGCGTCGGTGGGGCAGGGCGCCCTGCACGTCCGGCTTGCTCGACCCCGAGCAGCGGCCCGGGCCTCCGCCGTGCTCGCGCGCGCCGGCGTCGCGCTGGCCAGCTTCTCCCTCGCCCAGCCCACCCTCGACGAGGTGTTCCTCGCGCTCACCGGCCGCCCGGGCGAGGAGCCCGAGGAGTCCGAGCAGGAGGTCGCATGAGCATCGCGCCGCCCACCCGCGACAGGCGTGCTGCAAGCGCGGTCCCGGACGCCCTGCACGCCGCGCTGGCGTCCGGGGAGCGCCCGCCGCGCCCCGGGCCGCTCGCCGCCGCCCTCGCCCTCGGCTGGCGGGGCATGCTCAAGATCAAGCACGTCCCGGAGCAGCTGCTCGACGTGACGATCACGCCGGTGCTGTTCCTGCTCATGTTCACCTACCTGTTCGACGGGGCGCTCGCCGGCTCCACGCGCGAGTACCTGCAGTACCTGCTGCCCGGCATGCTCGTCCAGTCCGTCGTGTTCACCGCCGTGTACTCGGGGGTGGCGCTGAACACCGACGTGACGAAGGGCGTCGTCGACCGCTTCCGCTCCCTGGCCATCTGGCGCCCGCACCGCTCGTGGGCGCTGTGCTCGGCGACAGCGTCCGCTACGCGCTGGCCGCCACCGTGGTCATCGTGCTCGGGGTCGTCATGGGCTTCCGTCCCGAGGCGGGCGTCCCCGGCGTGCTCGCCGCGATGCTGCTCGTCGTCGTCTTCACCTTCGGCCTGTCGTGGGCGTCCACCGTCGTCGGCCTGGTCATGCGGTCGCCGAGCGCGGTCATGAACAGCGGCTTTCATGGCCCTGTTCCCGCTCGTCTTCCTGAGCAACATCTTCGTCGTGCCCGACACGCTGCCGGCCTGGCTCGAGGCGTTCGTCGCCGTCAACCCGATCTCCCACGTCACCACCGCGACCCGCGGGCTCATGGCCGGTGACGCGTCAGCGGGCGAGCTCGCGCTTGTGCTCGGCGAGGCGGCCGCGCTCACCGCGCTCCTGGCGCCGCTGACCGGGCGGCTGTACCGCGAGCGCGGCTAGGCGCCCGGCGACTCCTCGGCCCGGCCGTTAGGCCGCCGCGGGGAGCTTCGCGCGCGCCCGCGTGCGGCGCGCGTCGGGCGCGGCGGGGGTCACGAGCCCGGCGAGGAAGCGGCCGGTGTGCGAGCCCGGCGTCCCCGCCACCTGCTCCGGGGTGCCCGCGGCGACCACGCTGCCGCCCTCCTCGCCGCCCTCCGGGCCCATGTCCACGAGGCGGTCGGCGGTCTTGATCACGTCGAGGTTGTGCTCGATGACCACGACCGTGTTGCCCGCGTCGACGAGCCGGTGCAGGACCTCGAGCAGCCGCTGGACATCGGCGAAGTGCAGCCCGGTGGTGGGCTCGTCGAGGATGTAGAGCGTACGTCCCGTGGCCACCCGCGAGAGCTCCGTGGCGAGCTTGATGCGCTGGGCCTCGCCGCCGGAGAGCGTCGTCGCGGGCTGCCCGAGGCGGATGTAGCCCAGCCCGACGTCGCGCAGGGTCTCGAGTCGCCGACGGACCTTCGGGATGTTCGTGAAGAACTCGAGCGCCTCCTCGACGGGCATGTCGAGCACGTCGGCGATGGACCGGCCCTTGAAGCGCACGTCGAGCGTCTCGCGGTTGTACCGCTTGCCCCCGCACTGCTCGCAGGGCACGTAGACGTCGGGCAGGAAGTGCATCTCGATCTTGATCTGCCCGTCGCCGCGGCACACCTCGCAGCGCCCGCCCTTCACGTTGAACGAGAAGCGCCCAGCCTTGTACCCGCGCGCCCGCGCCTCGGGCGTCTTCGTGAACAGGTCGCGGATGACGTCGAACAGCCCGGTGTACGTCGCGGGGTTCGAGCGCGGGGTGCGGCCGATGGGCGACTGGTCGACGGCGATGATCTTGTCGAGCTGGTCCAAACCGCGCACCGCGGTGTGCGTCCCGGGGCGCGAGCGCGCGCGGTGCAGCCGGTTGGCCACCGCCTTGAACAGCACCTCGTTGACCAGCGTGGACTTGCCCGAGCCCGAGACGCCGGTGACGCAGGTCAGCGTGCCCAGGGGCACCCTGACGTCGACGCCCTTGAGGTTGTGCTGCCGGGCGCCCGTGACCTCGACGTAGCCCGTCGGCGTGCGCCGGCTCGCCGGGACCTCCACCGTCCGCGCGCCCGCGAGGAACTGGCCGGTGAGCGACCCGGGGACGACCATGACCTCCTCCGCGGTGCCCTGGGCGACGACGTGGCCGCCGTGCTCGCCGGCCCCAGGCCCGAGGTCGACGAGGTGGTCGGCGGCGCGCATCGTCTGCTCGTCGTGCTCGACGACGAGCACCGTGTTGCCCACGTCGCGCAGCCGCTCGAGGGTGGCGATGAGCTTCGAGTTGTCGCGCTGATGAAGGCCGATCGAGGGCTCGTCGAGGACGTAGAGCACGCCCACGAGCGCCGAGCCGATCTGGGTGGCCAGGCGGATGCGCTGCGCCTCGCCGCCCGAGAGCGTGGCCGCCGCCCGGTCGAGGGACAGGTAGCCGATGCCGACGTCGTCGAGGAAGCGCAGGCGCTCGTCGATCTCGCGCAGGACGAGCCGCGCGATGTGGCGCTCGGTCTGCGTGAGCTCGAGCTCGGTGAGCCACGACCGCGCGCGGCGCACGCTCAGCGCGGAGAACTCGTGGATGGCCGTGCCGCCCACGCGCACCGACCGCGACTCGGGGCGCAGGCGGGTGCCGTGGCAGTCGGGACACGGCCGCACGGACATGTACTCCTCGATCTTCTCGCGCGACCACTCGGAGTCCGTCTCGCGGTAGCGGCGCTCGAGGTTGGGGACGATCCCCTCGAAGCGCGTCGCGTACGCGCGGCGACGGCCGTGGCGGTTGCGGTAGCTGATCGAGATGAGCTCGCCGTTCGTGCCGTGCAGGAACAGGTCGCGGTCCTCGTCGGACAGCGCGTCCCAGGGGACCGCGAGGTCCACGTCGTAGCGCTTGGCGATTGCCTCCGCGAGCTGCTCGTAGTAGTTCGACGCGCTCGTGGCCCACGGCGCGATCGCGCCCTCGCCGATCGAGAGGTGCCCGTCGGGGACGACGAGCTCGGGGTCGATCTCCATCTGCGAGCCGAGGCCGGTGCAGCGCGGGCAGGCGCCGTGGGGCGAGTTGAAGGAGAAGATGCGCGGCTCGAGCTCGGGCATCTGCGTGCCGCAGCGCAGGCAGGCGAAGCGCTCCGAGAAGGTGTGGACGGCGCCCTCGCCCTCGCGCGGGGACTCCTGCACCTCGACGAGCCCGTCGGCCAGCCCCACCGCCGCCTCCACGGACTCCGTGAGGCGCTTGCGCACGTCGGGGCGCAGGACGAGCCGGTCCACCACCACGGCGATGTCGTGCTTGAACTTCTTGTCGAGCTCGATGGGCTCCTCGAGGAGGCGCAGCTCGCCGTCGACCCTCACCCGCGTGTAGCCCTCGGCGCGCAGGTCCTCGAAGACCTTCCCGTACTCCCCCTTGCGGCCGCGGACGATGGGCGCGAGGACCATGAAGCGCGTGCCCTCCTCGAGGTCGAGCACGCGGTCGACGATCTGCTCGACGGACTGGCCCTCGATGGGGGCGCCGCACACGTGGCAGAAGGGCTTGCCGACCCGCGACCAGAGCAGGCGCAGGTAGTCGTAGATCTCCGTGACGGTGCCCACCGTCGACCGCGGGTTGCGCGAGGTCGTCTTCTGGTCGATGGAGATGGCCGGCGAGAGCCCCTCGATCGAGTCGACGTCGGGCTTGTCCATCTGGCCCAGGAACTGCCGCGCGTACGCGCTCAGCGATTCGACGTAGCGCCGCTGGCCCTCGGCGTAGATCGTGTCGAACGCAAGCGACGACTTGCCCGATCCCGAGAGCCCGGTGATGACCACGAGGGCGTCGCGCGGGAGGGTCACGCTGACGTCCTTGAGGTTGTGCTCCCGGGCGCCCGAGACGACGATGTGGCCCGGTCCCTGCATCCCCTGCCAGTCTAGGGACGCCCCCGGCCCGAACTCCGGCTGCGCCGCGCGCCGTCCGAGCATCTTGGGGACGGTCGCGGAGGAGCGCGGGCTGCTCGGGTCGGAGCACGACGTGCGCGAGCTGGGGGCGGTCGGCGCCCCGCCGGTGGCCTGTTCTCGGGGGCCGAGGGCGGTCAAAACGCCCCTGTCCGGCCAGCTCGCCGGGGAGCAGGCCGTCCGCTAGCCCGGAGCCGGTGGGGGCGGCGCGGCCGCCCCCACC
>JALYMR010000085.1 GCA_030773615.1 Actinomycetota bacterium | reverse complement strand
GCTCGGGGCCGCGGTCGAGGGCGCGAGCCGGCTCGCGCGGCGGCGGCCCCCGCTGTGCCGGGCGATGGCCCGCACGCTCCTGCACGGCCACGCCTACGACGGCTCGCGCGCGGCCCGGGAGCTCGGCCTGGCCTACACCCCGGTGCGCTACACCCTCGAGCGCACGGTCGCCTGGGCGCGGGCGCACGGCCTCGTGCGCCGGGCCTAGGATCGCCAGGCGATGGCCAACCTGCTGTGGGAGCCCGGCCCCGAGCTCGTCGAACGGGCGGTCATGACCCGCTACCTGCGCTGGCTCGAGGCCGAGCGGGGCCTCGCGTTCGCGGGCTACCACGAGCTGTGGCGCTGGTCAGTGGCCGACCTCGACGCCTTCTGGTCGTCTCTGTGGGACTTCTTCGCCGTCGGCCCGGCGCAGGACGCGCGACCCGTGCTGGCGGACCGGACGATGCCGGGCGCGGCGTGGCTGCCGCGCGCGCGGGTCAACTACGCCGCCCATGTGTTCCGTGACAAGCCCGACGACGCGGTGGCCATCGTCGCCGCCTCGGAGCTGCGTGGGGACGTCGAGGTGACCTGGGCCGAGCTGCGCGCCCAGGTCGCGGGGCTCGCGGCGGGGCTGCGCGCGGCGGGGGTGGGGCCGGGGGACCGCGTCGTCGCCTACCTGCCCAACGTGCCCGAGACGGTCGCCGCGCTCCTGGCCTGCGCGAGCATCGGCGCTGTCTGGTCGAGCTGCTCGCCCGACTTCGGCGCGAAGGCCGTCGTCGACCGCTTCGCGCAGATCGAGCCCACCATCCTGCTCGCGGCCGACGGGTACCGCTACGGGGGGCGCGACTTCGACCGCCTGGAGGGCATCGCCGCCCTCCAGGCGGCGATGCCGTCGCTGCGCGCGACGGTCGTGCTGCCCCACCTCGACCCCGCGCCCGACCTCGGCCGCCTCGAGGGCGCGGTGCGCTGGGACGCGTTCGCCGACCCCGGCGCCGGCCCGCTCGAGTTCGCGCCGCTCCCGTTCGACCACCCGCTCTGGGTCCTCTACTCCTCGGGCACGACGGGCCTGCCCAAGGCGATCGTGCACGGCCACGGCGGGATGCTCCTCGAGCACCTCAAGGCGCTGCATCTGCACGTCGACGCCCAGGCCGGCGACCGGCTCTTCTGGTTCACGACGACGGGCTGGATGATGTGGAACTTCCTCGTGGGCGGGCTGCTCACCGAGGCGACGATCCTGCTCTACGACGGCAGCCCCGCGGCGCCCGGGCTCGAGACCCTGTGGGACTTCGCGGCCCGGACCGGCATGACGTGCTTCGGCACGAGCGCGGCGTACCTCGGGGCGTGCATGAAGGCCCAGGTCGAGCCCGCGGCGGGCCGCGACCTCTCCGCGCTGCGCGCCGTCGGCTCCACCGGCTCGCCGCTGTCGCCCGAGGGCTTCCGGTGGGTCTACGAGCACGTGGGGGCCGACACCTGGCTCTTCTCCATGAGCGGTGGCACCGACGTCTGCACGGCGTTCGTGGGTGGGGTGCCGCTCCTGCCCGTCTTCGAGGGCGAGCTCCAGGCGCGTGCGCTCGGGGCGAAGGTCGAGGCGTTCGACGCCGAGGGGAGGTCGCTCGTCGGCCAGGTCGGCGAGCTCGTCATCACGGAGCCGCTGCCCTGCATGCCCGTCGCCTTCTGGAACGACCCCGGCGGGGAGCGCTACCGCGAGAGCTACTTCTCGACCTTCCCCGGCGTGTGGCGCCACGGCGACTGGATCGAGATCACCGAGCGGAGCACGGCGATCATCACCGGCCGCTCGGACTCGACGATCAACCGGGGCGGCGTGCGCATGGGGACGAGCGAGATCTACGGCGCCGTGCTCGCGCTCGACGAGGTGGTCGACGCCCTCGTCGTCGACGTTCCCCGCGAGGGCGCCGAGGCGCTCATGCCGATGTTCGTCGTCCTGCGTGAGGGCGCCGAGCTCGACGAGGAGCTCGAGGCGGCGATCCGCCGGCGCATCCGCGAGGACGCCTCCCCCCGCCACGTGCCCACCGCGATCTTCCGGGTCGACCGGGTGCCGCGCACCCTGTCGGGCAAGGTGCTCGAGGTGCCCGTGAAGCGGATCCTCATGGGCGCCGCGCCCGAGCAGGCGGCGAGCCGGGAGTCCCTCGCCGACCCGGGCGCCCTCGACTTCTTCGTCGACCTCGCGAAGCGGCTCTAGGGCTCGCTCACGGTGAGGGTGCGGCGCATGGCGCCGTGGCCGGGCAGCGCGCAGAAGAGCCGATAGGCCCCCGGCTCCACCTCGACGCGCTCCGTGACGTCCCCGCCCTCCCCGAGGTCCTCCGTGAGGCGCCGGACGGCCCCGCCGGGCGCCTCGAGGAACAGGTTGTGCGGCGAGACGTCGAAGTTGTGGAAGTTCACGAGCAGGGCGCCGGGCCGGACGGTCAGGCGCGAGAGGCGCAGGACGAAGCCCCCCTCGTCGTGCGCGCTGACCCCCACGGCGTTCGCCCCCGCCGACGGGACGGGGGCCTCGGGGAGCGCGCCGGGGGCGGCCGCGACCGGCGCGGCCG
>JALYMR010000084.1 GCA_030773615.1 Actinomycetota bacterium | reverse complement strand
CCCGGAGCGGGGGGCGCTCCCGGCGCAGGCGCCGCCGGGGCGCGGACGGGGGCGGCGGCGACGGGCTCGGTGAAGTCGGACGTCGCGCTGGCCCGCCCGCGCGGCCCGATGACCACGAGGGCCACGATGATCCGGCGCCCGACGTCGGCCTCTCGCACCACGTAGGTCGTGCTGGCGGAGAGCTGGACGGAGGCGCAGTCGCGCCCGCTCTCGTTGCAGCGGAACCAGACGAAGCTCGGCGCGCCACCGGCCCAGGCCGCGTCGCTCGCGGTGAGCGTCGTGCCCACAACGGGCTCGCCCACGATCTGGGGCCGCTGGGCGATCTCCGGGGCGCCGCCCGGGCCCTGCGCGGGTGCGGGGCCGGGGAGGCCGAGGAGGGCGAGGAGGAGGGCGAGGAGGGTCAGGGCGTGGGTCGCGGCGGGGTGGACGCGCATGTCGACGTCCTACCCGCGCAGCGCGCCATGCTGACCGCCGGCGCTGGGGACGCCGGGTAGCGTGGCCGCATGCTGCTCAGCCTCCCGCGCCCGCGCGGCCCTCTCTCCGAGCTCCTGCTCGACGAGCTCGTCCGCGGGGTGCACGAGCTGCCCGCGCTCGACCCGCCCGCGCCCGCCGAGCCGCTCGTCGACGAGGACCTGCACCTCGCGCTGTACGTGCTCTACGAGCTGCACTACCGCGGGCTGCCCGGGGTGGACGAGCGCTGGGAGTGGTCGCCCTCGCTGCTCGCCCTGCGCGGCGCCCTCGAGGCGACCTTCGAGGGCGCGCTGCGCGCGGCGGTGCCGCGCGAGCCCGACGCGGTGCCGGCCGAGGACGCGACGGACGTCGCGCTGCGGGCGGTCGCCGACGCGGACGACGCGCCGTCGCTCTCGCGCGTGCTCGAGCGGGAGGGCACGCTCGAGCAGTACCTCGAGTACGCCGTGCACCGCTCGGCCTACCAGCTCAAGGAGGGCGACCCGCACGCCTTCGCCATCCCCCGCCTGGCCGGGCGGCCGAAGGCCGCGCTCGTGGAGATCCTGGCCGACGAGTTCGGCGGCGGTCGCCCCGAGCGGATCCACGCGCGGCTCTTCGCCGACGCGATGGACGCCCTCGGGCTCGACGCCCGCTACGGCGCGTACCTCGACGCGACCCCCGGGGTGACGCTGGCCACCGTGAACCTCATGTCGCTCTTCGGCCTGCACCGGCGGCTGCGCGGGGCGATCCTGGGCCAGCTCGCCCTGTACGAGATGAACTCCTCCGTGCCCATGCGCCGCTACGCGAACGGCCTGCGCCGGCTCGGGGTGAGCGACCAGCGCGTGCTCGAGTTCTTCGACGAGCACGTCGAGGCCGACGCCGTCCACGAGAGCGTCGCCGGGGTCGACCTCGCCGGCGGGCTCGTCGGGTCCGACCCTGCCGCCGCCCCCGACCTGCTCTGGGGCGCGCGCTGCGCCGTCCTGGTCGACGGGCTGTGGGCACGCCGGGTCGCCGGGGCCTGGGCCGAGGGGCGAACCTCGCTGCTCGCGCCGCTCGCGATGCCCGCGATGGCCTAGGGGTCAGGCGACCGACGGCTCGCGGTTCGCGCCCCGGCGCACGCGTCGCACCGTGCCCGCGAGGGCGCGCAGCGTGCGCCGGGCGCCGGCCAGGCGCAGGGTGCGCAGCGTGCGGTAGCGGCGCACGTACGGGCGCGGCTGGCCCGTGAGGAGCAGCGCCGCGCGGCGGGCCGGGTGCTCGAGCTTGCGGGGCAGGTGGTCGGCGTGCAGGACGGTGACCTCCTCGAGGGCGAGCGGCGCGAGCACCAGGGCGCCGGCGGCGCTCGCGCGCTCGAGCAGCGCGGCGCCCCTCGGCGTGCGCGCGATGGCCAGGTTGACCCCCGGCGCCTCGTGGTGGGCGGGGCGACCCGCCTCGTCGAGCAGCCAGCCGTCGGGGCAGGCGACGTCGGCCACCTCGCCGATGGCGTCCGGGCAGGTCTTGCACCGCCACTGCATGTCGTAGCGCCAGGGGGCGCCCTGCGCGTAGTAGGCCTCGTCGTAGCTCAGGTCGTACGCGCGGCCGTCGTGCGCCTCGACGCGGGTGGGGCCGGGCCAGCCCTCGCCGCGGAAGCGGAAGCGGGCGACGTCCTGCGGGCCGAGCCCGTGGTGGGCGGCCATCTGCTCGGCCATGCGCACGCTGGGCACGCCGCCGCAGAAGATCGTGAGCAGGAAGGGCACCTGGGCGTCCACGCGCGGGTCGCGCCGGGCGAGGTTGCGCACGGCGTTGAGGTCGCAGGGCTTGGCGACGACCGCGAAGCGCCGGCCCTCGTCGAGCAGGCGCCGGACGTGGACGAGCGGCGCGGCGGGGCCGTAGCGCGACTGCGCGCCGGCGAGCACCTCGTCCGGGGTCGTGCTCACGACCGCGTCCGTGTGCATCGGCCGGCTCGCGCTCGCCCGGACGTGCAGGACGGCGTCGACCTCGCCCGCCTCGAGCAGGAAGCGCCCGAGCGCGGTGAGCGTGCCGCCCGCGGCGGCGTGGAAGCGCACGGCCTCGTCGGCGGCCCAGGCACGGTGGAGCGCCGCCACGGGCCCCCAGACGGGGTGGACGGGGACGCCGCGCGCGGGCCGGGGGCCGATGATCGTCGCGCCCGGGCAGGCATCGACCGCGAGGCGCTCGAGCGCAGGGTCGAGGTCGGGCGGGACCCGGGGGCGCAGCTGCCCGACGGGCGAGAGGGCCATCTCGACCCCGGCGTGGCCCGCGATGCTCGCGCAGATCCCGCAGCCCGAGCACAGGCCGCCGGTGACGACGTCGGTCAGCCGCGTGACCGCCACGGGCGCACGCTACTCGTCCTCCGCGCGGACGCGCTCGTCTCGTGTGCGCAGAACACCATCACCACCATGCACAACTGCACACACGACGCGCCACGGCTTGACCTCGCCCGCGCGAGGGGCGCGACGTGCGTCGTTCGGAGTCACCGGGATCCGAGCTTCTCCCGGCGGCCCCGTGCGACGGCCAGCGGGAACGACGCGAGCACCAGCAGGGTGCCCGCGACCTGCAGGGGCTCCATGCGCTCGGCGAGCAGCACCAGGGCGAGCAGCACGGTGACCACCGCCTCGAAGAGGCTGAGCACGGCGGCGGGCGTGGAGCCCAGGCGGGTCATGCCCGCCCCGAGCAGGCCGAGGGGCAGCGCCGTGCCGAGGACCGCCATCCCGAGGAGGTAGGGCCAGGCCCGGGCGAGCTCGTCGGCCGACGGCGGCGCGAGGGCCAGCGCGGGCAGGTAGATCAGCGCACCGAGCGCGCAGAGGGCGGCGACGCCCTGGAGCGAGCTGCCCAGCGCGAAGCCGCGCGCGCCCACGAGGAAGTACGCGGCCGAGCCCATGGCGGCCAGCAGCGCGAGCGCCTTGGCGAGGATCTCCCCGTCCCCGGCGCTGGGCGCGCCGAAGATGCAGGCCGAGCCCGCCACCCCGAGCGCGACGGCGAGCATCCGGCGCCGGTCGCGGCTCTCGCCGAAGGCCACGATGCCGACGAGGGCGACCATCGCCGGGTAGAGGAACACGAGCGGCGCGACGTCGGTGACCCGGCCGAGCTGCAGCGCCCCGAAGTAGGCCGTGGCGGAGGCCACGTACGCCAGCGCGAAGGCCAGCAGGCGGCCCCGGGTGACGACGGGCGCGCCGCGGCGGCGCGACGCCAGGGCGAGGGGCACCATGACCGCGGTGGAGGCGGCGTAGCGCACCGCGAGCACCCCGACGACGGTCAGGCCGGCGTCGTAGCTGAGCTTCGCCGCGATGGGGTTCGCGCCGAGCAGCGCGGCGGCGGCGAGCACGAGCGCCGCGCCGAGCACCCGGGCGTCCTCAGCGCGCGACGAGCGCCTCGAGCTGGCGCTCGAGCCCGCCCTCGCCCACCTCGAGGACCTCGAGCGGCAGGCCGAGCCGCTCCGCCGCGCGCTCCGCGGCGCGCCGGGTGGCCGGCGTCGGATGCTGCGCGAGCCAGAGCACGCGCCGGTAGTGGCTGAAGTACGCGTCGCGCAGCTCGGGCCAGCGGTCGAGGCCGAGCTCGCGCACGACGGTGTGCTCGAAGGAGCGGGCCAGGAAGTCCGTGAGCAGGTAGGTGCCCGGCTCCTCGGCCAGCGCGGCGCGCACGTCGTCACGGGCGAGGACGTCGTAGCAGTGCTCGCCCTCCAGGCGGGCGACCCCGAGGTCGTCGAGCCCGCCCAGCGTGCCGCAGTCCGCGTAGGCCACGGCGAGCGCGTCGTAGCGCCCGCGCAGCGCCGCGAGCTCGGCGCGCACCGCGGCGGGGATCCGCTCGGGGCGGTTGTGCAGGAGCGCGTCGACGGGGTGCACGGCGACGTCCCAGCCCCGCCGGCGGGCGATCGCGCGCACGTGGACGGCCAGGGCGCCGCAGGCGACCACGCCCACCGTCATCCCGGGAACGCGAGCTGGTCGATGAAGAGGTCGTTGAAGTCCTCGCGCCCCGAGAGCTCGACGTACTCGACCTCGCGGATGATCGAGGTCGCCTCGGCCCGCTCGCGGTGGCTGAGCGCGGCCATCTTCGCCCCCTCGCCGGCGACGTTGCCGGCCGAGACGATGCGCGGCAGCGCCATCCGCGGCACGAGGCCGATGCGCACGGCGCTCATCGGCTTGAGGTAGGAGCCGAAGCTCCCCGCGAGGAGGACCTGGGTGATGTCCGACGTCTCGAGGCCGAGCTCGCGCAGGAGGATCTGCCACCCGGTGGCGATCGAGGCCTTCGCGAACTGCAGCTCGCGCACGTCGCGCTGGGAGAGGAAGACGCCGGCGGCGGGGTCCTCGCCGCGTGGGTGCAGGACGAACACGCGCTCCTGGCCGATGCGGGCCAGGCGGTCGCGCAGCGCCGGGAAGCGCTCCGCGGCCTGCTCGTCGGCCAGAAAGCGTCCCGAGCCGTCGACGAGCCCGACGTGCACGAGCTCGGCGACGCAGTCCACGAGCCCCGACCCGGCGATGCCCACGGGCTCCGTGTCGCCGATGACCTCGAGCTCGACGCCCTCCGGCGTGATGCGCACGCCCTCGATGGCGCCCTCGGCCGCGCGCATCCCGCACTTGATCTGCGCCGCCTCGAAGGCGGGGCCCGCCGGCGCGGCGGTGGCCACCACGCGGTCGGCGGAGCCGAGCGCGATCTCGCTGTTCGTGCCCACGTCGATGAACAGCCTCACGCGCTGGTCGCGCGTGAGGCCCGTGGCGAGCAGGCCGGCGACGATGTCGCCGCCCACGTAGGCGCCCATGGACGGGAAGACGAAGGCGGGGGCCCGCGGGTGCACCTGGACCCCGAAGTCCCGCGCGGTGGCGGGGGGCAGCTCGTGGGCGGTGACGACGAACGGGGCCACGGCCAGCGGCTCGGGGTCGATGCCGAGCGCGAGCTGGGTCATCGTCACGTTGCCGCACAGGGAGATCTCGTAGACCTCCTCGGGGGCGACGCCGGCCTCCTCGCACACCTCGCCGGCGAGGCCCTGGAGCGACTCGTGCGCGCGCGCCTCGAGCGCGCCGAGCGCCCTCTCGTCGAGCATCGTGGCCGAGACGCGCGAGATCACGTCGGCGCCGTAGGGCTGCTGGCGGTTGAGCATGGAGCCCACGGCCGCCGGCTGGCCCGTCTCGAGGTCGAGCAGGGTCGCCACCACGGTCGTCGTGCCCAGGTCGAAGGCCAGCGCGAAGCGGCGGCCGGTCGTGTCGCCGGGCTCGACGGCGACGAGCAGGTCGTCGACGACGACGGCGGTGACCCGGAAGTCGGCCTCGCGCAGGGTCTTGCCCAGCGTGCGGGTCACCGCGAGGTCGAGGCGGGGCTCGAGGTCCTCGAGCCCGGCGAGCAGCCGGGCCACGTCCGAGCGCTGGTCCTCGAGCGAGGGCTCGGCCAGCTCGAGGAAGCGCTTCTGCACCGCCGGGCGCAGGATGACGTGGCGTCCGACGCCGACCGTGGCCGCCTTCGGGCGGGTCTGCAGGGGCGGGACGTGGACGACGAGGTCGCTCGTCGCCGGCGCCCGGCAGGCCAGGCGCCAGCCGTCGCGCAGCTCATCGGCGGTGAAGGCGCGCGGGTCGAGCGTCCCCACCGGGACCTCGCCCTCGACCACGCGGACCTTGCACTTCTTGCACGTGCCGTGCCCGCCGCAGGTCGAGTCGATGGCCACGCCGTTCCAGCTCGCCGCGTCGAAGATCGGCGTCCCCGCCGGGACGCGGACGTCGGCGCGGTCGGGCTCGAAGCGCAGCCGCACCCGCCCGGTGCCCGTCCCGGGCGCCGGCTCCCCGTCGCCGTCGCCGTCGGCGACGAGCAGGTGCTCGCGCGCCGCGGTCACCCGCCTGCGGCCCCCGCGGCCGCCGCGGCGGCCTGCTTCGCGCGATGGGCCGCGATCCAGCGCGAGCCCCACGGGTCGTGCCCGAGCAGCAGGTCGGCGGCGCGGACGGTCTCCACGACCACGGTCGCGGTGCTCATGATCGCGCTCGTCAGGCCGGCGGTCATGGCCATGGGCAGGAACGCGGCGTTGATCTGGGGGCGGGCGGGGAGCCCGAAGGACACGTTCGAGGCGCCGAGCGACATGTTCACCCCGAGCTCGTCCCGGATGAGGCGCATCGTCTCGAGCGTGATGGTCACCGCCTCCGTGTCCGCCCCGACGGTGAGGGCCAGCGGGTCGATGACGACGTCCTCGGGCGGGATCCCGTGGTCGCCCGCGGCGCTCACGATCTTGCGCGCGATGTCCAGGCGCTGCTGGGGCGTCTCGGGGATCCCCGTCTCGTCGTTGGCCAGGCCGATGACCGCGGCGCCGTGCCGGGCCACGAGGGGCAGGATCTCCTCGAGGCGGTCGTCCTCGCCGGTGACGGAGTTCACGAGCGCCTTGCCGTCGTAGGCCGCGAGGCCGGCCTCGAGCGCCTCGATGACCGACGAGTCGATGCAGATGGGCAGGTCCGTCGCGTCCTGGACGGTGCGCAGCATGTTCGCGAGCAGCTCGGCCTCGTCGACGAGGGGGATCCCCGCGTTGACGTCGACCATGTCGGCGCCGGCCTCCTCCTGCGCCCTGGCGTCGATGACGACCGTCGAGAGGTCGCCGGCCCGGAGCTCCTCCGCGAACGCCTTGCGCCCGGTGGGGTTGATCCGTTCCCCGATGATGCAGAAGGGCTGCTCGGCGCCGATGGTGACCGTCTTCGTGCGGGACCGCAGCACGGTGTCCATCAGGCGGGCACCATGGCGCGGCGCTCCTCGATGAGCTGCTTCGCCTTCTTGACCGCCGACGACGCGTCGGGCGAGTAGCCGTCGGCGCCCACCGCGTCGGCGTACTCCTGGGTGACGGGGGCGCCGCCGACCATGACGATCACGTCGTCGCGGATGCCCGCCTTCTCGAGCGCGTTGATGTTCGCCTTGAACATCGGCATCGTCGTGGTCAGGAAGGCGGAGAAGCCGACGACGTCCGGCTGGACGCGCTCGATCTCCTTCACGAACTTCTCGGGCGGGACGTTCACCCCGAGGTCGACGACGACGAACCCCGCGCCCTCGAGCATGATGTTGCAGAGGTTCTTGCCGATGTCGTGCACATCGCCCTTCACCGTGCCCATGAGGAAGGTGGCGAAGGGCTTCTGGCCCGTCTCGGCGAGCAGCGGGCGCAGGATGTCCAGGGCGCCCTGCATGGCGCGGGCGGCGATGAGCATCTCGGGCACGAAGTAGTCGCCGCGCTCGAAGCGCGCCCCCACCTCCTCGAGCGATGGGATGAGCGCGTCGAAGAGCATGACCCCCGGGTCCATGTCGTCCTCGAGGCCCCGCTCGACGAGCGCCTTCACCTCGGGGGCGTTGCCGACGAGCGTCTCGTCGTAGAGCCCCTGCACGATCTCCTCGTGGGTCATGCCGCCTGCTCTCCTGTCGCTATGGGGACTGGCTGGTCCTGGGGGGCGCCGAGCCGCGCGCTGAGCGCGCGGGCCTGCGCGATGAGCGTGGGCCGCAGCTCGGCGAGGCGCCGGGCGTCGAGCCGCAGGCTGGGGCCCGAGATGGCCAGCGCCGCGAGGACCGCGCCCGTCGGCCCGCGGACGGGGGCGGCCATCGCCGTGAGGCCGGGCTCGAGCTCGTCGACCGCGGTCGCGTAGCCCTCGCGGCCGACCCGCTCGAGCTCGGCGCGCCGGTCGGCGGCGAGCGCGGGGTCGGGGTCGACGGCGCCCCCGGCGACGAGGACCTTGCCCACGGCGCTGACGGCGTAGGGCACGCTGCGCCCGACCCACTGGCCCGTGCCCAGGAAGTGCTTCGAGTCGACCTGCGCGAGGTGCTCCACGCCGTCGGGGCCGGGCACCGCCAGGTTCACCGTCTCGTCGCTCGCCTGCGAGAGGATCCGCAGGGGCTCGCGCGCGAGCTCCACCATGTCGCGCTCCGTCGTGCCGCGGTGGGCGAAGCGCAGGAGCGCGGGCCCGGGCTCGACCCGGCCCCGAGCCTCCGAGCGGCGCACGAGGCCGTGGCGCTCGAGGCTGCCGAGCAGCCGCGACGTCGTGCTCTTGGGCAGCGAACCCCGGCGCGCGAGCTCGCCCACGGCGAGCGGCTCGGCGCTCTCGAGCACGAGGCGCAGGAGCAGCGCGGCCCGGTCGATCGCCTGCGTGCCGCCCGGGACCGGCTGGTCCACAACATGGGACGCGCGTTCCACTGCGAGATATACTAGCGCCTCGCCGTCGACGAGGGGGACGCTGCCGTGTTCGTCAATCGCATGCCGCGCTACGAGATCCTGAGCCCGGACGCGATGGACGTCCTCGATCGCGGCTGGAAGCGCATCGTCAGCGAGATCGGGGTGGAGTTCCTGCTCGACGAGTGCGTGGAGGAGTTCCGCCGCGCGGGCCAGCAGGTCGAGGGCAACAACGTGAAGTTCGACCCCGACTTCGTCCTCGAGCAGGTGGCGAAGGCGCCGCACGAGTTCGACGTGCAGGCCCGCAACCCCGAGCGCTCCATCCACGTCGGCGGCGACCACATGGCCTTCGCCTCGGTCTACGGGTGCCCCTTCGTGCGCAAGGGCGACGAGCGCCGCGACGCGACGATGGACGACTTCGAGAACCTCGTCCGCCTCTCGCAGGCCTTCGAGCAGCTCGACTCGCCGGGGGGCACGATCTGCGAGCCGAACGACCGGCCGCTGGACTCGCGCCACCTCGACATGGTCTACGCCCTGCAGACCCTGTCGGACAAGCCCTACATGGGCTCCGTCACCTCGGGCCCCAACGCGGTGGACACCATCCGGATGAGCGAGATCCTCTTCGGAGGGCGCGAGGCCATCGAGCGCACGCCGGCGACCCTCGGCCTCATCAACGTCAACTCGCCGCTTCGCTACGACGACCGGATGCTCGGCGCCATGGTCGAGTACGTGCGCGCGGGCCAGCCCGTCATCGTCACGCCCTTCCTGCTCATGGGGGCGATGTCGCCGGTCTCCATCCCCGCGACCCTCGCCCAGCAGCTCGGCGAGGCCCTGGTCGGCGTCGCCCTCACCCAGCTCATCCGTCCCGGCTGCCCGGTCATCATGGGCTCGTTCCTGTCGAACACCGACATGCAGTCGGGGTCGCCCAGCTTCGGGACCCCGGAGTCGGGGATCGGGCTGCTCTGCACGGGGCAGCTCGCGCGCCGCTACGGGCTGCCCTTCCGCAGCGGCGGGGCGCTGAACACGAGCCAGACCGTCGACGCCCAGGCCGCCTACGAGGCGCTCATGACCATGCTGCCGACCTTCCTGGCCGGGACGAACTGGGTCATGCACAGCGCGGGGTGGCTCGAGGGCGGGCTCGTGTCCTGCTACGAGAAGTTCATCGTCGACATCGAGCTGCTGCGCATGCTGCAGCACGAGTTCACGCCGCTCGAGATCGACGAGGAGAGCCTCGCCTTCGGCGCTCACGAGGAGGTCGGCGCGGGGGGCCACTTCCTCGGCGCGGTGCACACCCTCGAGCGCTTCCGCACCGCCTTCTACCGGCCCCTGCTGAGCTCCACGGAGAACTTCGACCGCTGGCAGCGCATGGGCGGCCGGGATGCGACGGAGCGCGCGGGGGAGATCTGGCGCAAGACGCTCGAGGAGTACGAGCAGCCCCCGATCGACGAGGCCGTGCGCCAGGAGCTCGAGGAGTACGTCGTGCGCCGCCGGCGCGAGCTCGGGGACTGATGGGGCGACTCGCGGACGCCGGGGGAGGCCACGGCTAGGGGCGGGCGCAGCGTGCCCGCGAGCGGGATCGGCCGGCGGGGGGTCGCCGAGGTACGCGAGCGCGGCCACCTCCTGCTCGAGGAGGCCGCGGAGCGCTCGCGTCCGAGCACCGTCGCCGAGCGCGTGCGGGCCAACGCGCGCTGGGCGACGCAGGCGGCGATCGCCACCGCCGTCGCGTGGGTCCTGGCCCAGGAGGCGCTCGGCCACCCCCGGCCCATCTTCGCCCCCGTCGTGGCCCTCATCGGGGTGAGCGCCGCCCTCGGCCAGCGCCGCCGCTACGCCGTCCAGATGCTCGTCGGGGTGGCGCTCGGGATCCTCATCGCGAACGGCCTGGTGGCCCTCATCGGCACGGGCCCGCTGCAGATCGGCGCCATCGTCGCCGGCGCGATGCTCGCGGCGATCGCCGTCGGCGGCGGGGCGGTCCTCGCCGCGGAGGCCGCCGCGTCGGCCCTGCTCGTCGTCACCGTCCAGCTTCCGGGCACCGGCCTGGCCGGGGCGCGGCTGCTCGACTCGCTGCTCGGCGGGCTCGTCGCGCTGGCCGTCACCGCGCTGCTGCCCACGAACCCCGCGGCGATGGCCCACCGCGCCGCCGCGCCGCTGCTCGCCGAGCTCGCGGCCACGCTCGAGGACCTCGCCCGCGCGCTCGAGCGCCGCGACCCCGAGCTGGCCGACCGGGCGCTCGGACGGGCTCGCGGCCTCGATCCCGGGCCGCTGGCCGAGGCGGTCGCCGCCGGCCAGGAGATGCTGCGCCTGGCGCCCTTCGCCCGCCGCACGCGCCGGCGCTTCGCCCGCCACGCGGCCGCCGTGGCCCAGATCGCAAGCGCGATCACGAGCGTCGAGGTGCTCGCCCGCGACGGGGCGCGGGCACTGGGGCTGGGCGACAACGTCCCGGCCCCGGTGCCCGACGCCCTGCGCGACCTGGCCGAGGCGGTGCGCACCCTCGACGAGGTGCTCGAAGCGCCCGAGGGTGCGCGGACGGTGAGCGAGCCGGCGCTGCGCGCCGCCGCGAGGGCGACGCTCGTGCTCGAGCAGACCCACAACCTCTCCGTGAGCGCGATCGTCGTGCGCGTGCGCACGGCCGCCATCGACCTCCTGCGCGGAGCGGGGCTCGACCCCGAGGAGGCCGAGCGCCGGGTGCGCGGCGCGGCGCTGTCCCTGGCCACCGCCGAGCACGAGGCGCTGTCGGCTCAGGCGCCGGCGCGCACGCGCTCCACGTCGTAGCCCGCGGCGCTCAGGGCGGCGAGGATCGCGCGGGCGTGGGGCTCGCCGCGCGTCTCGAGCGTGAGCTCGACGCCCGTCTCGCGCACGTGGAGGGCGACGCCCTCGCGCACGTGCTCGATGCCCACGAGGTTCGCCCCGCCCTCGGCGACGTGGGCGAGCAGGGTGGCCAGGCCGCCGGGGCGGTCGGCGACGCGGGTGAACAGGCGCAGCCGCCGGCCCTCGATGCTCTCGTGGCGGCGCAGCACGCTGGCCAGCAGCCCCACGTCGATGTTGCCCCCGGAGAGGACGATGACCGTCGCCCCGTCGGGCGCGGGGCGCACGGCCCCGCTGCGCAGGGCGGCGAGGCCGACGGCGCCGCCGCCCTCCACCACGAGCTTCGAGCGCTCGAGCACGAGGGCGATCGCCTCGGCCACGTCGTCGTCGCCGACGACGCACCACTCGTCGACCCAGCGGCCGGCCAGGGGCAGGGTGAGCGCGCCCGGGCGCTTGATCGCGATCCCGTCGGCGATGGTGGGGGAGCCGGCCGCGGCGACGGGCGCGCCGGCCGCGGCCGAGGCCGGGAAGGTCGCGAAGGGCGCGATCTGCACGCCGGCGACCTCGACCTCGGGGCGCTCGGCCTTGATCGCTCCGGCCACGCCGCTCACCAGGCCGCCTCCGCCGACGGGCACGACGACCTTGCGCAGGTCGGGGACGTCCTCGAGCAGCTCGAGCCCGAGCGTGGCCTGCCCGAGGATGACCTCGGCGTCGTCGAAGGGGCTCACGAACGCGGCCCCGGTCTGCGCGGCGTGCTCGCGCGCGCGCTCCACGCAGGCGTCCACGGACTCCCCCCCGAGGTGGACGACTCCCCCGAACGCCTGGACGGCGTCGATCTTGCCGATCGCCGCGCCGTCGGGCATGAACACCTCGCAGGGCACGCCCCGCGCCCGCGCGGCGTAGGCCAGGGACTGCGCGTGGTTGCCCGCGCTGCCGGCCACGACGCCGCGGGTCGTCGCCGCGTCGAGCCCGCTCACCTTGTGCAGGGCGCCGCGCAGCTTGAACGACCCCGTCCGCTGCAGGTTCTCGGCCTTGAGCAGGATGCGCCCGCCGCAGCCCTCGCTGAAGCTGCGGGAGGTGAGCACGGGGGTGTGGCGCACGACGTCGCCCACGGCCCGGCGTGCGGCATGGGCGCCGCCGGCGGCCAGCCGGTCGGCGACCTCCTCGGCGGTGGCGGTCTGGGTTCCGGCGGTCACCCGCCTGGTATATCAGCGCCTCGCGGCGTCGTCGAGGACGTCCTCGAGCGGGACGTCGTAGCCGAGCTGGGCCGACAGGCCGTGGGCCTGCTCGACGGCCACGCCCGCGAGCAGGCGCAGGCGCTGGGGGGTCAGTCGCGCCGCGGGGCCCGAGACGGAGAGCGCGGCGAGCACGGTGCCGCCGCTGGCCCGCACGGGCGGCGAGCGCCGCGAGGCCGACCTCGAGCTCGTCAACCGCGACGGCGTAGCCC
>JALYMR010000083.1 GCA_030773615.1 Actinomycetota bacterium | reverse complement strand
GGCGGCCGACGGCATCGACGTCGTTGCCACCCTCGGAGGCGACGGGACGGCCAACGAGGCGGCGAACGGGCTCGCGGGTGGCGCGACCGCCCTCGCGCCGCTCCCCGGCGGGGCCACGAACGTGCTCGCGCGCCTGCTCGGGGCGCCCCGCGACCTCGCCGAGGCGACCCACCGCCTCGCGCAGACGGCGGCGAAGGGCTCCCCGCCCCCGCGCCGCATCGACCTCGGCCGGGTCAACGGCCGGGCGTTCACCTTCTCGGGCGGGATCGGGCTCGTGGCCGCCATCGTGCGCCGCGCCGACGAGCGCCCGCGCCTGAAGGCCCGCCTGCGCCAGTGGTGCTTCGCGGCGAGCGCGCTCGAGGTGCTCGGTCGCGAGTTCCTCGTCGACCCGCCCCGCATGGAGGTGGAGGTCGACGGCAGGACGATCCCCGGGGTCACCCTCGTCGTGCAGAACGCCGACGTGCTCACCTTCTTCGCCGACCACCCCCTCCGGGTGGCCGACGGCGCCCGGCTGGACGGCGGCACGCTCGCCGGCGCCGTCCTGCGGCGCGCCGCCCCGCTCGACGTCCCCGCGATCGCGCTGCGGCTCTTCACCCGCGCCCCGGTCGCCGCCCACCCGCACGTGGAGCCCTTCGGCGGCGTCCGCGCGCTGCGCTGCGTCGCGTCGGACGGCCGGCCCCTGCCCCTCGAGGTCGACGGGGAGCACCTCGGCGAGGTCCGCGAGGCGCGCTACGAGCTCCTCCCGGGCGCCCTCGCCGTGCTGGCCTGACGCGCGTTTGGAGGACGTCCGCGGACGGGGATCATCAGATGACATGCCTCGCGCCGCGCTCGTCCTCACCCTCCTCGGGCTGCTCCTCGTGGCCCTGCTCGCCCCCCACGCGAGCGCCCAGACCCTCCGCCAGGCCGCGCCCACCGTCGACGACGCGGCCCGGTCGCTGACGAGCGATCCGGTGTACGTGGCGCCCGGCGCGGAGGACACGCTCTCGCAGGAGGAAGCCAGCGCGCTCTCACGCCGGATCCAGGCGTCCGGTCAGCCCATCTACATCGCGATCTTCCCGCAGGGGGTGGGCGCGGCGGAGAACGTGGGCGAGCAGCTCGCCCGGACCCTCCGGCGCCGCGGGACCTACGGCGTGGCCGTCGGCGACAGCTTCGTCTCGAACCGCCCGAACCTCGCGAACGCCGCGCTCGATCGCGGGTCCGACGCCCCGAGCACACTCAACGCGTTCGTCGACCTGGCTGCCGAGTCGCGGGGCGTCAGCGCGCCGCCGGCGATCAACACCCCCTCTGACAGGGACGGCGGCGGTGGCGGCGGCGGCATCGGCCTGCTCGGCCTGCTCGGCCTCGGCGCCCTCGGGTTCGGCGCGCTCTCCATCGTCCGCGGCCGGCGGCGCAAGCGCGAGGAGCAGGCGGAGATCGCCGAGCTGCGCGACGTCGCGAGCGACGACTTGGGCGCCCTGGGCGAGGACATGCGCGCGGTGGAGCTCGACGTGGAGCTCAGCAGGGACCCGCGCGCGAAGGAGCGCATGGCCGAGGCGGTGGCCGCCTACGACCGGGCGAACACGGCGCTGACGCGCGCCCGCCATGCCGACGACTTCCAGCCCATCGGCAACGAGATCGAGCACGCCCGCTGGGCCATCGCGGCCGCGAGGGCGGTCGCCGAGGGGCGCGAGGAGCCCGCCCGCCGCCCGCCCTGCTTCTTCGACCCGCGTCACGGGCCCTCCGTGCGCGACGCGATGTGGTCGCCCGACGGCGGCGAGCCCCGGCCCGTCCCCGTCTGCGCGGCCGACGCGCAGCGCCTCGAGATCGGCGAGCTGCCCCAGACCCGCGAGATCGTCCTCGGCGGCCAGCGCATGCCCTACTGGCGCGCGCCCGGCCAGTTCGCGCCGTTCTACGCGGGCGGGATGTTCGGCGGGTTCGGCGGCTTCGCCCCCGGCCTGCTCTTCGGGACGATGCTCGGCGCGCCGCTGTTCGCCGACGCCCTCACCCCCGACGCCGCCTTCGGCGACGTGGGCGACATCAACCCGGGCGACTTCGGCGACTTCGGCGGCGGGGACTTCGGGGGCGGCGAGTTCGGCGGAGGGGACTTCGGCGGCTTCGGCGGCGGGGACTTCGGAGGCGGCGACTTCTAGGTCGCCGGCCTGGGTGGGCGCCGCTGCCGGGGGGCGAGCGGCAGGCTCGCTACACCCCGCCCGGGGTGACCCGGTAGGCGTCGAAGACCGAGTCGATGTTGCGCAGGCGGTTCACGACGCCCTTGAGGGCCGACGTGTCCGCGACCTCGACCACGAAGCGGTTCTGGACCATCGGCTCGCTGACCAGGCAGCGGGCCTCGACGATGTTGATGCCCGCCTCGGCGAACGTGCGGGCGAGGTCCTCGAGCAGCCGCGTGCGATCGAAGCCGTCGATCTGCAGCTCGACCCGGAAGGCCGTCTCGTGGTCGCCGTCCCAGGACACGTCGACGAAGCGCTCGGGGTCCTTGCGCAGCGCCTCGGCGTTCGGGCAGTCGTCCCGGTGGATCGTGATGCCGCGCCCGAGGGAGATGTAGCCCACGATCGGGTCGCCGGGCACGGGCAGGCAGCACTTCGCCAGGCGCAGCATGACGTCGTCGACGCCCTCGACGCGGATACCCATCGACGACGAGGCCGTCGTCGCCTTCTTGCGCTGGCGGCGGCCGGGCAGGAGCTGCTCGGCGGCCGTGAACTCCTCGTCGGCCGCCTCGCCCTGCTTGAGGCGCTGGAGGATCTTGTTGACGACGACCTTCGGGGACACCTTGCCGGCGCCGAGGGCGATGTAGAACTCCTCGCCCTTGCGGAAGCCCAGCTCGCGGATGACGTCGGCGAGCAGGGGCGAGGAGACGAGCTTCTCGGCGGGCATGCCCTGCTTGCGCAGGTGCTCCTGGAGCTGCGCGCGGCCCGTGTGCTCCGTGTCCTCCCGCGACTCCTGCTTGAACCACTGCTTGATCTTGTTGCGCGCCCGCGTCGTCTTCACGAGCGCGAGCCAGTCGCGCGACGGACCCCGCTCGCGGTTCGAGGTGAGGACCTCGACGATGTCGCCCGACTTGAGCTCGTAGTGCAGCGGGACGATCTTGCCGTTGATCTTCGCGCCGACGCAGCGGTGTCCGATCTCCGTGTGGACCTCGTAGGCGAAGTCCAGCGGGGTGGCGCCGGAGGCCAGCGACTTCACCTCCCCCTTCGGGGTGAAGACGAAGACCTCGTCCTCGAAGAGGTCGATCTTCAGCGACTCCATGAACTCCTGGGGGTCGCGCGCCTCGTGCTGCCAGTCGAGCACGGAGCGCAGCCACCCGAGCTTCGCGTCGCCCTGCCCGCGCGCCGCGCCGCCCTTGTAGACGAAGTGGGCCGCGATCCCGTACTCCGCCATGTCGTGCATCTCGCGGGTGCGGATCTGGATCTCGAGCGGCACGCCGTCGGGCCCGATCACCGTCGTGTGCAGCGATTGGTACAGGTTGAACTTGGGCATCGCCACGTAGTCCTTGAAGCGCCCGGGCAGCGGCTTCCACAGGGAGTGGATGACGCCGATCGCCCCGTAGCAGTCCTTCACGGACTCCACGATCACCCGCATGGCCGTGAGGTCGAAGATCTCGTTGAACTCCCGGCCCTTCTTCGTCATCTTCGCGTAGATGGAGTAGAAGTGCTTCGCGCGGCCTGAAATCTCGGCCTCGATGCCGAGCGCCGCGAGCTCGCGCAGGAGCTCGTCGCCCGCGTGGCGCACATACGCCTCGCGCTCCTCGCGCTGCTGGTTGACCAGGCCCTTGATCTCCTGGTACTTGCGCGGGTGCAGCGTCGCGAAGGCGAGGTCCTCGAGCTCCCACTTGATCGCGTGGATGCCGAGCCGGTGCGCGATCGGCGCGTAGATCTCGAGGGTCTCCTTCGCCTTGTCGATCTGCTTCTGCTTCGGCATCGCGCCGAGCGTGCGCATGTTGTGCAGCCGGTCTGCGAGCTTGATGAGGATGACCCGGACGTCCGCGGCCATCGCCACCATCATCTTGCGGTAGTTCTCGGCCTGCGCCTCGTCGCGCGACTGGAACGTGATGCCGGTGAGCTTCGTGACGCCGTCGACGAGCGTCGCGACCTCCTCGCCGAACCCGCTGCGCACCTCGTCGAGCGACGCCGAGGTGTCCTCGACGGTGTCGTGCAGCAGCGCGGCGCACAGCGTCTCCGTGTCGAGCCGCAGCCCCGCGCAGATCTTGGCCACCATCACGGGATGGACGATGAAGTCCTCCCCGGAGCGCCGGCGCTGATCGGCGTGGTGCTCGCAGGCGAACACGAACGCCTGCTCCACCCGCTCGTGGTCGACGGGCAGGGCCGCGTCGTCGGCGTGCTCCTCGACGATCGCGACCAGGTCGGAGAGCAGCCGCCGCTCGACCTCGGTGAGGTCGCCGCGCTCGACCGGCCGCCGCAGCTCCGGGTGCGCGAGCGCGTCGACGGGCACCCGGCCGCGCCCGCGCCAACCGGGCAGCACCACGGGTGCCGGCTTCACGCTGCTCGCTCTGTCGCTCCGGTCAGGTATCGCAGGCCGTCCTCGCGTCGTCGCTGGCAGTGGCGGTACGTCGCCGAGCGTTCGAGCGATGTCCGCTCGGCCGCGGGGACGACCACCCTGGGCGTCTCCGGGTCGAGGCTGACGAGTCCGAGCTCCGCGAGGATGCGCAGGGCGCGCCCGGCCACCGCCGGCGATCGCGTCGCCCCAGGCTGCCCGCGCAGCGCCGTCTCGAGCTCCTCGCCCTCCGCGGCGCCCCGGTCCCGCAGGGCCCGGTACACCGCGGCGAGGGGAGCACGCAGGTCGTGCTCTCGCTCATGGATCCTCACCGCGAAGTCTAGTTCGTCAGCGCCCCAGGCCAGGTGCACCACCCGCGCGCCGGCGTGGCCGAACAGGCGAGCCTCCTCCTCCGGGCCGGCCGGCGGGTCCACGGCGACGAGGTGCGCGAAGGGCGCCGCGAGGGCGGGACGGCGGGCGAGCGCCGCGTGCGAGCACAGGGCGAACCCGCCGAGGATGCTGCCGAGCTGGGCGGCGCGCAGGGGCGCGTCGGCCCCGACGACGAGCACGGGCTCGCCCGAGTGCACGAGCGCGGCGACCGTGCCGGCGATCCCCCCGCCGCGGCGGTCGCGCACGCCCTCGGGCCC
>JALYMR010000082.1 GCA_030773615.1 Actinomycetota bacterium | reverse complement strand
GTCGCGCACCCCGCCGCTGGCGATCGTCGGCAGGTCGGGTGCCGCCGCGCGTGCGGCGCGCAGCGCGTCGACGGTGCAGACGCCCCAGTCGGCGAAGGCGGCGGCCAGGTCCCCCGCGCGGGGATCGCGCGCGCCCTCCACCAGGGCCCAGTTCGTGCCGCCCGCGCCGGCCACGTCGACCGCGGCCACGCCCGCGTCGCGCACGAGGGCGACGTCGGCGGCGTCCATCCCGAAGCCGACCTCCTTGACCACCACGGGCCGCGGCGCGAGCCGGGCCACGGCCGCGGCGAGCCGCTCGGCCACGCCGGCGAAGGCCGCCTGGCCCTCGGGCTGGACCGCCTCCTGCAGCGGGTTGAGGTGCAAGGAGAGCCCGTCGGCGTCGAGCAGCTCGACGAGCCGCTCGGCGCGCGCGGGGCCGTCCGGCCCGCGCAGCTGGCCCGCGCCGAGGTTCGCGAGCAGGAGGGGCGGGCGCGCGTCGGCGCCGCGCGGCCCGTAGGTGTCGCGCAGGGAGGGGTCGTCGAGCAGCGCCCGCCCGGAGCCGAGGGTCATCGCCACGCCATGCTCGGCGGCGGCGCGCGCGAGGCGGTCGTTGACCGTCGCGGCTTCGCCGGTGCCGCCCGTCATCGCGCTCACCATGAGCGGGGCGCGCAGGCTGGCCCCGAGGAGCTCGACGTCGAGGGCCACGTCGCCCAGGTCGCGCTCGGGCAGCGCCCGGTGGCGCAGCCGCAGGGCCTCGAACCCCGCACCCCGGCGGTGCACGACGTCCCCGCCCGCGGCGATGCGCAGGTGATCGCGCTTGCGCGCGGCGAGGTGCTCGGCGCTGGCCATGGCAGGGTTACGGGCTAGCCCCCGCTCGCGCTCATCAATACACGGGGTACCGCGGCGGGACGGGCTTCGTGCGGGTGGCGAACAGGCGGATGAGCAGCAGGCCGAGCACGAAGCCGCCGATGTGGGCGAAGTAGGCGACCCCGCCGCCCTCCCGCGTCGGGTCGACGAAGTCGAAGTAGCCGAAGAGGACCTGCTGGACGAACCAGAAGCCGAGCACGAGCAGCGCCGGGAGCTCGAAGATGGTGAAGAAGAAGACGATGAAGATCACCGTCACCACCCGGGCGCGGGGGAACTGCAGGAGGTAGCCGCCGAGCACGGCGGCCACCGCGCCCGAGGCGCCGACCGTGGGCACCGGCGAGGAGGGGTCGACCGCCGCCTGCGCCGCGAAGGCGGCGATGCCCCCCAGGAGGTAGAAGAGCACGTAGCGGACCGGCGCCATCGAGTCCTCGATGTTGTTGCCGAAGATCCACAGGAAGAGCATGTTGCCGCCGAGGTGCAGCAGGGAGCCGTGCATGAACATGGCGGTGAACACGGTGGCGGCGTCCGGGATCGCGTCGGGCGAGGTCTGGCAGGGGCCTTGGCCGGTGATCTCGCAGGGGATCGCCGCGTACTGGGGCACGTTCCACTCGCCCCCGAGCCCGTCGCGGGGGAGCCCGAGCAGCCCGTCCTGCAGGAAGAAGTAGACCGCGCAGTTCAGCGCGATGAGCACGACCGTCACCAGCGGCGGACGGTCCGTGGGGATGTTGTCGCGCAGCGGGAGCAGGGCCCCGAGGCTAGCCCCGGGGCCCGCTCGCCCGCCCTAGCCGACGCGCTCGCGGATGCCGCGGGTGACCGTCGTCGTGTTGCCGGCGGTGTCCCGGACGCGGACGGTGAGGACCAGGCGGGCGCGGCCCGGGCGGCGGACCTGCGCGCGCAGGGCCGAGGTGAGCCTGATCGCCGTGCGCTCGCGCCCGGCCCGGTCGATCACGGCCCCGGGCGCGGGGCCCGCCGTGCGCCCTCCGGCGCGGACGGTCCCCGTGAACGAGCACGCCTCGTCGCAGGCCACCGTGAACGCCACCCCGCGGGAGAGCAGTCGCCCGCGCAGCTGCGTGCTCGAGGACGCGACGGACACGCGCGGGGCGCGCGTGTCGTCCGGCGCGCTGCCCCCGGCGGCGATGGCCACAAGCCGCCCGCCCCCCGTGCGCGGGAAGTCCGAGACGGGGGTGGCCCGGCCCGAGGTGAGGTCGATCCGGTGCAGCAGGCTCGCGCTCTCCGTCCCGCGGCGGACCGCCGCGTACGCCGCGTTGGCCGTGCCGATGTCGAAGCCGACGGGCTCGGCGACGTCGACGCCGAGTGCGCCCACGGTGTTGAGCACCCCGGCGTTCGGCGGATCCTGGAGCACGAGGGCGGCGCGCGCGCTGTCGATCCCGAAGAGCTGGGTGGTCGTCGCCCCCGCGAAGCTGTTCGTGTAGGCCACGGCGCCCACGCTCGGGTTCGTCCCCGCGCCCGCGTCGCCGGCCCGGTAGGCCAGCGGGGCGTCGGTGCCCGCCACCGCGCCCGTGTCCGGGTTCAGCCGCAGGTTCTGCTCGGTGTCCCACGTGACGCGGATCCGGTCGACGGTCGGGTTGAAGTCCACGCCGAAGCTCGTGCCGGTCAGCGCCGGGACGAACGGCCCGGCCCCGACGGGACGCAGGAAGCCGGACCCGGGGACGAGGCGGTAGACGCGGCTCGTGCTGCCCACGGCGTAGAGCTGGTCCGTCGCGGGGCGGACGTCGAGCCCGACGATGGACTCGTCGGCGGCCAGGCCGGCGATGGGCACGGACCGCTCGACGTTGCCCGGGGCGCTCGAGTTCAGGGTGACGAGGCGGTTGTCCTCGGTCACCCCGTAGATGACCTCGGCGGCGGGGGCGGCCGCGGGGAGGGCGAGCAGCAGCGCGGCGCTCGCGGTCGTGGCGAGGAGGGTTCTCGGATGGGGGCACCCTAGGCACCGCCGGGGGCGGGCTAGAGGGCGGCGGCGGGCACGTGCTCGTCCGCGTGGTAGCTCGAGCGCACGAGCGGCCCGGCGGCCACGTGCTCGAAGCCGAGGGCGTAGGCGGCTCGCTCGAGGGCGGCGAACTCGTCCGGGTGCCAGTAGCGCACGATGGGCAGGTGCTGCTCCGTGGGCCGCAGGTACTGCCCCACGGTGAGGACCTGGACGCCGTGCTCGCGCAGGACGCCGAACGTGTCCACCATCTCGTCGAACCCCTCGCCGAGTCCGACCATCAGGCCGGACTTCGTCACGACCTCGTCGCCGCCCAGCTCCTTCGCGTTGCGAAGCACGCGGCAGGAGCGCTCGAACCGCGACCCGCGCCGGGCCAGGGGGTACAGGCGCGGGACCGTCTCCACGTTGTGGTTGAAGACGTCGGGGCGCTCCGCGATGACCTTGGCCAGCGGCATCTCCTGGCCGCGGAAGTCGGGGGTGAGCACCTCCACCTTGCACCCCGGCGCCTGCCGGCGGATCTGCCGGATCACGCCGACGAAGGCGCTCGCGCCGCCGTCCGGGAGGTCGTCGCGGTCCACGGAGGTCACGACGGCGTGGCGCAGGCCCATCTTCGCCACCGAGCGCGCCACGCGGGCGGGCTCGAGCGGGTCGTTCCAGGTCGGCTTGCCCGTCTGCACGTTGCAGAAGCCGCAGCGCCGCGTGCAGGTGTCCCCGAGGATCATGAACGTCGCGGTGCCCCGCTCCCAGCACTCGCCCACGTTGGGGCACGCGGCCTCGCGGCAGACCGTGTGCAGGCCCTCGTCCCGGATGAGCTCCGTGAGCTGCCGGTAGCGGGGCCCGCCGGGGGCGCGCACCTTGAACCACGGCGGCTTGCGCTCGCGCAGGGGGCGCACGTCGGCGCCGAGGACCCGCAGCACGTCCCCGCCGCCGGGGTTGGCCCGCGAGCGGGTCTGGTGCGTGCGCTCGGCGGGGACGGTCACACGACCGAGGCTACCGGGAGGTCCTCGAGTGCCACGGGGCGCGGGCGGCGCCCGTGGGCCTCCGCGAAGCGGCGGGCCACGGCCTCGCGGAAGGCGGGCATGAGCGGCCCGGGGCGGCCCGTGGCCCGGGCCACGGAGGTCATCCTCACGCCGTGCAGCCCGCAGGCGACGATCGCCTCCCAGGGCGCGAGATCGTTGTCCACGTTGACCGCGAAGCCGTGGGTGGTCACCCCGCGGGCGACGTGCAGGCCCATGGAGGCGATCTTCTCCTCGCCGACCCACACGCCGGTGGGCCGCCCGGCGCTGTGCCCCTCGAGGCCCGCGTCGGCCAGGGCGGCGATGATCGCCCGCTCCATCGTGCGCAGGAAGGCGAGCACGTCGTCGACGCGCATGATGGGGTAGCCCGTGAGCAGGCCGGGGCCGTGGTAAGTCATCCGGCCGCCGCGGTCCACGTCGACGACCTCGATGTCCCCCGCGTCGCCGCCGGGCAGCTCCTCGGGCCGCGACCGTCGGCCGCGCGTGTAGACGGGCGGATGGTCGAGCAGCAGGAGCAGGTCGGGCACGGCGTCGGCCTGTCGCGCCTCGCGCAGCGCGCCCTGGAGCGCGAGAGCTTCCCGGTACGGGACCGTGCCGAGCTGGCAGACGAGGAGATCAGCGGAGCCGTACCCCATCGCATCGAGTGTGACAGGCGCGGGTAGCGGCCCCGCATGCCCGGCGATCTCATCCTCACGAACCTCGACCACAGCGAGCAGGCCGAGCGGATCATGGACGCGTTCGAGGAGCGGACGGGCCTGCGCGGGGAGGCGGTCACGCAGGGTCGGTTCTACGACCTCGAGGTCGTGCAGGAGGAGGTCGAGGTCGTCCAGACGCTCACGGCCATCGACCCCACCTGGACGCAGCACGTGGGGTTCGCGGCCCCCGACTGACGGTCCCCCGGTGCTCCTGCGCGAGGTCGTCGACGCCTCGGCGGCGGTCGCGGCCACCCGGTCGCGCCGGGCGAAGGCGCAGCGGCTCGCCGAGGCGCTGCGTGCGGCCGCCCC